>CAXHHS010001079.1:0-2544 GCA_964015645.1 uncultured bacterium | reverse complement strand
AATTGTTTACCAAACCGGCCGGGAGTTGTATAAAGCGAAGGAGCGGCTGCCGTTTCTAAAAGTGGAGTTTGTAAAGAATTAATTCCGTACTGGACACATTAATAATGTTGAACAATAAAAAGTGCCAGGTGCTAAAAAGGGCTAATAATAATGGCTGAACAAAAACTCTGTTTTGTGATTATGTCATTCGATGAGAAACGTCTGGAAGTTTATCAAAATGCCATCAAACCGGCTTGCGAAAAAGCCGGTTTTACACCGGTGCGGGTGGATGAGTTAGAGGGCGTTTTCAACATCAACCAGCAAATTATCGAACACATTTTTAAGAGCGATGCCGTGATTGCCGATTTAACCGACTGGCGGCCTAATGTATTTTACGAAATGGGCGTTGCCCACGCTATCGATAACAAAACGATTATGATTATCCAGAAAAAAGACCGCGTGCCCTTTGATATTAGCACTTATAGCTGTATTTAGTACGAACAAACCCCGGCAGGATTTCCCAAATTGATAAAACGCCTGGTTTCTTTGTTAAACTCAATCGAGGAATGGAAACAAAAACGCCCGACAAACCCCGTGCAGCAATTTAAACCGCACAATGCCTTTATCCCCCAAAGCCGCCTGGAACCGCTGCAAAAAGAACTACAACTGAAAGAGGCACTGCTGAAAGAAAAAAATTTTCAATTAAAAAAGGCTATTAGCCCCAAAACCCACCAGGCAGTGCAGCAGGAATTGCAGGATGCCAAACGGCAGTTGGAAACTGCCGCTGCGGAATACCGGGCGTTGCAAAAGGAATTACAAACCGCTAAAGCGCAAGTTAGCAGCGCCCCCTCCGACAATGCCTTACAGGAGCTGCGCGAGCAACTGCGCCGGAAGGAAACGGTAGTAACCGAGGCACGGGCACAGTATAAAAAAATGCAGGAAACCGTTGCCGCCAAAGAGAAAGAAATCGGTAAGTTACACCAGCAGGTTAAGGCCGGAACGGGAGGCGCGGCGCCAGCGCCGGGCTTGCGCCGCTGGCTGCCGGCGATACTGGCGATTATCATCGTAAGTGTTTGGGCTTACTATGATTTTAGCCCCACTCCTGATATTTCGAAAGATATACCACAACAACAGAACCCTGTGGATTCTATAAGTTCTGAAACGAATCCAGGGAATTCTTTACAACAACAGATAGCTAAAAAATTTCGTTCCACGCCGATTAACGATTACTCTACAGAAGCAGTAAAATCAATGCTCCAACAGAATGATTTTTATTGTTCCGGAGGTTGGAGTTGGGATAATCCCGATGGCCGGGGGTTTGAAAATCAGTTTGAAAAACAGCAAAGTGGCAAAGTGGTTTATGACAAAGCCAGCGGCTTAACCTGGCAGCAAGGCGGTTCGAATTCCAGGATGACTTATAAATCTGCTCAAGAATATATTGATGATTTGAATGCAAAGGAATTTGGCGGCTACGGCGATTGGCGCTTGCCAACACTGGAAGAAGCGATGTCGCTGATGGAGCCGGAGAAGAAGAATGGTGATTTGTATATTGATCCGGTTTTTGATAAAACGTAATGGTGGATCTGGACTTCGGATCATTATAGCGCCTCGCGCGCCTGGGTCGTCTTCTTCTCCAACGGTGGTTGCGATCTCGGCTTTGTCGGCTACTACGTCTACGTTCGCGCAGTTCGTTGAGGACATCGAACATTTGGTCATTTGGTTCAGTCTTGATCATTTGGTTTTTTTGATTCTTTTTTTGTTTTTGAATCCTTTTACAGTTCCCCGCGAAGCGGGGCGAAATTTTTTGAAATTTGGAGGTTAGTATGGTACAGTACGAGCATCTTCCATCTACAAAAAAGCCTGCGATTTAGCACTATATTTCGAAAAGATCGTACACAACTTCAGCCGCTACCACAAGTACACCGTTGGCAGCGAGCTGCGGCAGCTTTCTCGCGAGGTATTGCAATTAATCCGCAAGGCCAATGACGCCGTAGATAAAATCCCGTTGCAATTAACGCTCCGTGAGCGGCTGGAGGATTTAAAACTGAGCATTCGCCTGTGCAAAGATTTAAAAGCGTTTCCGAGTAGAAAAACCTTAGTAACTAACTTGTGAACTTCATAATTCAACCTTATTAGCTTATTGAGATAACAAATGGAGATAAAATATAACAACCTCTACACCCATTTCATTTTTATAACACAGAATAGATTGCCTGTGATTAAAGAAAAGAGCAGGGAACGGATTGAAAAATATATCACCGGAATTATCAGAAAACTTTAATCGTAAATAAAGTAAAAATAAGGTAATAAGGTCGAAGTTTTGGGGGTCTTAATTGTTACTAAGGTTAAGGGGAGAGATAATCGCATCCGTGCGAATCCGTGTAAATCGGTGGCAAAAACCTCAATTTATAATCCACATTGTTATGTGATTCGTATTGCGTCAAAAAAATCACCCCGAACAGCCGCATTGGCGTTAACCTTAGCGGTTTTTGTGGAGAAAACGTAAAAATTCCCCGCCTTAGATAAGCTACTCTCTGCACACAAGTTGGAGGCGTCATAGAGGGG
>CAXHHS010001078.1:0-2544 GCA_964015645.1 uncultured bacterium | reverse complement strand
TCTCGTGGGCTCGGAGATGTGTATAAGAGACAGCTACCACCACTAGCGGATCGGGAATATCAACCTGTAAGTTTTCCACAACCGGGGAAACAGGGTTCTCTTCCGGTTTATAAGATTTGGAACGAATGGTTGCAACGACCGGGGAGGATGCTACTTTAACTTCTGCCAAAATTTTTCCGGCATACATCGGGCGGGTAAACATAATATCGCTGCCTTCAACGCGGAATTGGGTGCAATCCTGCGCTAAACCGGTTTCCAGAATTTGGGCAGCTCGCGCCATCAAATCTTTACTGGTGTAAGTTGCGCCCATTAAAATTGCACTGGCGTTTTTCTGCCGGGCTACTTCCGCGATAACTGTTGCATAGCTATCCGGGCTGTATTTTTCCAATTTTCCATCCGTTACGATGGCGACGTTTTCAACGCCATATTTACCAACGCTTTCCGCCTGGGATTCCAGGCCGCCTCCGCCAATTAAAAGGGCGGTTACGCTGCTATTCATATCCTGTGCCAAATGGCGGGCAGCGGTTAAAACTTCTTTCGTTATCGATTTTAGTTGGCCGTCTTGTATCTCGGCAGCCACAAGTATTGTAGACATTTTAAATTCTCCTTATTTCAATTCAATTTTTTCCTTAATCCTTCACCCTTATCCTTTGCTATATCACTTTCGCTTCTTCTCGTAACAAACGAGCGATTTCCGGTACTGCTTCTACCCCGGTATCAAAAACTTTTCCGGCCTCTTTTGCCGGTGGATAGGTCAATTTTTCGATGATTAATTTTTCGGATGCCAATGTTGCTTCGCGAACTTCAATCGTCTTCTTTTTGGCTTGCATAATTCCCTTTAAAGAACGATAGCGCGGCTCGTTGAGATGCCGCTGTGCGCCTACAATCGCTGGCAGGTTAAACGATAATGTTTCCTCCCCACCTTCAACCTCGCGTTTCGCAGTCGCTTTGTCGCCGTCGATATTTAGGTCGGTTACGACAGTTACGCAGGGTAAATTCATTGCTTGCGCCACTCGCGATGGTACCTGGCCGTTGTCGGCATCGATTGCCTGGCGGCCCATTAAAATTAAATCATAATTACCATCTTTAAGTGCATCCATAAGTGCATTTGCCGTTACCGTTGGGTCAGTTGGAATATCGTCAGCATTAATTCGAATGGCTTTGTGGGCGCCCATCGCTAGTGCTTCCCGAATCGTCTTTTCGATGCTGGCGGGGCCGAGCGAAACAATGGTTACTTCTCCACCATGCTGTTCGGTGAGTTTTAGCGCTTCTTCGATGGCAAACTCATCATACGGGTTGATAATCCAGGTGATGCCATCCTGGGCAACGGATTTTCCGTCATCGGCTACTTTGATACGTGTGGTTGTGTCAGGGGTCTGTTTAATGCAAACTGCAATATTCATCTCAGTCCTCCTTTAAGTATAATTGTTTGATTTAAGATATTGTATTTATTCAATTTTTGATCGCGTGACGTATAGCGTAGATATTGCTTTTTCGAAAAGCATTCAAAAATAGTGATTAAACGTTGAATTGCAATTAGTTTTGAAAATTTCTTTTTATAAAAACCGCTTGACATAAAAAAAGCGCTCGTATAAATTGGGCGACTTTATTATTCTGAAGGAGGACATAAGAAAGTGAGAACTGATTATTCGAAACCGGATCAAATTCTTGCTGAACGCAAATGGGTCGTTGTCGATGCAAAAGATGCCGTTTTAGGACGTTTGGCTACCAACATTTCTCGAATTTTACAAGGTAAGCATAAACCGAATTATGCGCCGCACCAGGATGTCGGCGATTTTGTGGTTGTTATCAACGCCGATAAAATTCGGCTCACCGGCAATAAGGCCGATCAAAAAGTATACTTTCGCCATTCCGGCTATCCCGGCGGCGGAAAGTTGATTCCTTATCGCCGGATGCTTGCGCGTAAACCGGAGTTTATTATCGAACAAGCCGTTCGCTTAATGCTCCCGAAAAATGCCCTGGGTCGTAAAATGTTCAAAAAGCTAAAAGTTTATGCCGGAGAACAACATCCCCACGAGGCGCAGCAACCAGAAATGTTAACATTAAATATCTAATTTTTAAGGAGTTACAATGGAAGTTTACGGTGCCAACGGGCGTAGAAAATCATCCATCGCTCGTGTTCGATTAGTACCGGGAACCGGAAAAATCACGGTTAACAAACGAGAAGTCCTGGATTACTTCAAAAGAGAAACACTGAAAATGGTCGTTGAGCAGCCGTTTGAAGTAACCGAAACTTTGGGGAAATTTGACGTCGTTGCAAATATCAACGGTGGCGGCCTTTCCGGCCAGGCCGGTGCATTACGATTAGGGATTTCCCGCGCATTGTTAGTATGGAATGCGGAATTACGTCCGGATTTAAAGGCTGCCGGATTTCTAACAAGAGATCCGCGAGAAGTGGAACGTAAAAAATACGGCCAGCCAAAAGCCCGTAAACGATTCCAATTTTCCAAGCGTTAATAATTTTATCGAAACCTCTATATCTGTCTCTTATACACATCTCCGAGCCCACGAGACTCCATTGCA
>CAXHHS010001077.1:0-2545 GCA_964015645.1 uncultured bacterium | reverse complement strand
TACGAAAGAACATCGCAATGGCCGGGTATTGTTTTTGCTGTGGCAGGGGCTGGCGATGTATATAGCGCATACCCAAAAACGCTATCTCTTTGGCTGCTGTTCGCTTACCAGCCAGGATCCGGATGAAGGCAAGCGTGTGATGGATTATTTGGAAGCAAAAGGCTGCCTTCACCCGGATTTTCAAGTATCGCCGCTGCCGGGATTAGCGTGTTATCCGCCCGGGTTTACGGCGTCATCTACAGAAAAAGTAAAAATTCCCCGCTTGTTTCGCACCTATTTAAATTATGGCGCAAAAGTATGCAGCACACCGGTCATCGACCGGATGTTCAAGACGATCGATTACCTGGTCATTTTGGATATTAATAAATTGGAGAAACAGACCTACCGCCTGTTTTTTGACGGATTACGAAAATGAAAACACTGCGCGCTGGTTGGCGGGGAATGCTTTTAGCCCTTTCGATTGTGATTGGAGCCGCCCCGTTATTTATAGCCAATCTACTCCAGTTGATAAATGAAAATCTCGGTTTACGAATGCGTTGCCTGGTTGTTCGCAATTGGGCACGCGCCGTTGCCCATATTTTGAAAATACGGATTATTGTGCGGGGGCCAGTGCCAAAACCACCATTTATGCTGGTTGTCAACCACCTTAGCTATATCGACATTATTTTGTTGTTTTCGCAAATCGATTGCATCTTTGTTGCCAAAAAAGACCTGCGCTCCTGGCCGCTGTTAGGATTTCTTATTCAGGCAAGCGGTAACATATTTGTCGACCGGGAAAGTCGCCGGGATATTCCGCGCGTTAATGCACTAATTGCCCGCAATATCAACAAGCATCACGGGTTGATTTTATTTCCGGAGGGAACCAGCACCAATGGCGAATCGGTGTTACCGTTCAAACCGTCGTTGTTGGCATATCCTGCCAGCCAGCAACAGGCTGTTTCGTATGCCAGTATTCGGTATCAAACCCCGCTGAGCGATATGCCGGCCTACCTCTCGGTTTGTTTTTGGGGTGATATGGCATTTCCACGCCATTTATTTGGGTTGCTCAAATTATCCGAAATACAGGCAACACTTACTTTTGGCAACGAAACATTAATCGAAAATGATCGAAAGATATTGGCTCAAAAATTATGGCAATTGGTGAATGAAACATTTGAACCGGTTGTAAAAACGGAGGGCACTTGTAAACCTCCCGGAGGTTCTAAACCAAATTTGAAGCCAAAATCGCGATATAATTATCATTAAACGCCATAAGTGTATCGTATTGAAACCTCCGGGAGGTTATGCAACACAATACAATGGAGGAAAGCAATGAAGTACCAGGAAATTTTAGTTTATGAAAACATACAGTTTTTAAAACAAGGCATCGATTTACTGCAAACCATAAACGATGAAGTTTACCGTAATAACAATCATGAATATTTTAGCAGTGGCGCAGGCAAGCATTTCCGTCACATACTGGATCACTACAGTAGCTTCCTTTCTGGCAGCAAGGGTAAAATCGACTACGATACTCGCAAGCGCGATCCGCGCCTGGAATCCGACCGCCTTTATGCGATTCAAAAAGCGCGAGACGTTATCAACGGTCTGAATGAAAAATTCGGAATTGCTGCCAGCGAATCTAACTACATCGATGTAAACAGCAATGAAGGCGATAGCTGCGATGCTATTTCGCCCTGGTGCCAATCCACGATTGTGCGCGAATTGCAATACCTGATTAGCCATACCGTTCACCATTACGCCTTAATCGCAATGATTTTGCGCATCCAGGGCTGCGAGCCGCCGGCAACGTTTGGCGTGGCGCCATCAACCTTAAAATACCAGGCGGCTTTGGTGCAAGAAGGGGAACATGAACCACACTGATAACACCAATTTAAACAAATTAGACAACCAAAATGTGCACAGCATCCTGGCTGCATCAAAAAAGCGGCTATACATTATTTTTTAATCGCGATGAGTTGCGAACCCGGCAAATTGCCCGGTCACCGGAAATTTTTGAGAAAAACGGCGTGCAATTTATCGCCCCCATCGATAGTGATGCCGGCGGTTCCTGGATCGGCGTGAATGAATTCGGCCTTTCGCTTTGTTTGCTGAATTATTATCACAGCGATTTTCAACCCGATCCTCAGAAAAAATACATCAGCCGGGGACTGTTGCTACTATCTTTACTGGACAGCAAAAACCAGGAAGCCATTTTACAACGATTACAACAAGTAGCATTCGCAAATTACAACTCGTTTATCCTGGGTATTTTTGCGCCGGAAAAACCGGTTATCGCTGCAATTTGGGGCGGCACAGGGAATGTACTCAAATTCAAAAAAAACCTCCCCCCTCCCCTGTCCTCATCCTCGTTTGATTCGCTGGCAGTCATCGCCGGCCGCAAACAACTTTACCGGGAGAATATTTCCGCAAATGGAGAACCGGCCCCTGCGATGCTGGCATCGTATCATAAAAGCCATCTCCCAAATGCCGGGCCGTATTCCGTCTGTATGCACCGGGAGGATGCGCACACAGTCAGTTTCAGCCAAATTACCGTGGATCACCA
>CAXHHS010001076.1:0-2546 GCA_964015645.1 uncultured bacterium | reverse complement strand
CGGAACAGCTAGAGATGACTGATTTTGAAGTAGCGGATACGCTCAAAATTTCCGGTCGGCATTTATCGATGGATGCACCGTTCAGCAATAGCGAAGACAACCGTTTGCTGGACGTGATCCAAAACGATCACCAGCCGCCGCCGGATTCCGATTTGATGAGCGAATCGCTAAAAATCGAAATCGAACGCGCATTGGCAACCCTAACCAAACGGGAAGCAGAAGTCGTGCGGTTGTATTTCGGTTTAGGCCAGGAACATCCACTAACACTGGAAGAAATTGGCGAACGCTTTAATTTGACCCGCGAACGGGTACGGCAGATTAAAGAAAAAGCGATTCGCCGGTTACGCCACGCCTCTCGTAGCAGAACGCTTCGGGCGTTTTTGGGATGATGTGATCACATCAAATGTTTCCATAAATAAAAACCCGGCATAAACGACATGCCGGGTTTTTTGATTTATACATATTCATCCAAAAACACATTGCTGTTTGCAATCCACAACTTTATATTTATCTCAAATTAATCGATTCAAAACAATTTTAAAGTAAGCGGGTAGGGAATGGAACCGATCCTGAATCTTGTTGGCAAATCGCTTGGCAGCGCCTTATTCGATAAACTCAAAACCCAGTGGGATATTTGGAAAGGGGAGCTGAAAGACAAAGAGTTCGAGATTTTTTACAAAACGCTGGTGACATCCTTTATTCGCACTCAAAAAGGGTTGGACCAGGCGCAGGCCAAAAAGTTTTTTGGTAATACTGTCACTTATGACGGCGTGCTGTTCTACCTCTACTTTTTCACCAATCCTGATACCACCATCCGCGAAAAATGTCAGGAAGAATTGTATCGTCGGGCACTCAATTTTAAGATTACCAATGACCGCCGTTTTACCACGCAGAAAATTATCAAAAGCTTTCTGAAAAAATTAGATTACGAATTGCGCAACAGTAGTAATAAAACGCTTTTACCTCATTTTGCCGATATTCGCCGTGACATTCAAGAAGTAAAAGAAGAAATCAAAACTGCGGTTGGAGATTCCGAAGTAAAAATTATTGATAAAATAGACCAGGTAGAAAAAAATCTTAAAGAGCAAATCGATAAATTTACTGAAGAACAAAAAGTCCGCGAGGAACGCGCAACACAAATTGACGACAGCGGCGAAAAGCTAACAGTAAACAATCAGCCGGTATATGATTCTACCGCCAAAGTGCAACCAGAAACAGCTCGCCCGGTAATCCGCTGCCAGTTGGAAGCGATTGATGAAAAAGAACACCGCTATCGCACGATCATCTCCGACGCCACCGGCGAGGAATTACTTAAAAACGATTTTACCCTCAAACCGGATGACGCCTACCTGTTGCAAGCCAACCACTTTTTGGAAAATGACGGGCTGAAAGATTATCGCTCCCAAATTACGCTCGATTCCGACCTCACTTTTATCCAACGCCTCGGCAACTATTTTTACGAGCTGATTATGGGGAAAACAGAGCCACTGAGCGAGGTTCTCAGCAGCAACGGAGCGCTGAAAAACGGCTGTCAATTCCTGCTAATGCTCGATCCCAATGCAGAATTGCTTTGGCAAGCGCCCTGGGAATACCTGCACGATGGAAAGGAATTTATCAACCTTTCTGGCAAAGCGGCACTTGTTCGCACGCCACAAGAAGAAACTGCTTTAGCAGCATCAGAAATTCCTCAACCATTAAAAATCCTGGTAGTGGTTTCTAATCCTACCGATGCCGGAGAGTTTGACAGTGAGCGGGCGCTTTCTGCCATTCACGAGGCACTGGATTACAGCCGCCGCCAGGGCTGGGTAGAACTGGATTTTTTGGAAGTGGCCGTTTATGAAAATCTCTTGAGTCGCTTGCAAACATTTCAGCCGCAGGTGGTGCACTACATCGGGCATGGAGGGAAGAATCCTGCCGAAACGGAAGCGATTAAACCACCCTATTCCGGCAAGCTTGGAGAAACTTTTCTGGCCTTTGAAGATGACAGCGGCGATCTTGCCCCACTCTACGGCAAGGATTTAAAACAATTGTTGGCCGGCTGCCCTTCCGTAAAGTTGTTAGTGCTCTCCGGCTGTATGACCGGTAAAACCGCTTTGACTGATGCCCTCTCCGGCGTGGGTACTGCCCTGCTGCGCGAGCAGCTTCCAGCACTGGTGGTAATGCAATACTCAGTGCTGGTGGATACTGCCATCCAGTTTGCCAAAATATTTTACGAAGCCATTGGCCGTGGAGCCGGGGTTAGCCGGGCGCTGACCGAGGTACGGCAAGTGCTGGCCAAAAGCCGCGGGGAGCACCGGGCGGATTGGGGTATTCCAGCGCTTTATTTACGCACGCCACAGCTTAAATTGATCGATCCTGCAGCCCCTAAACGCAATGTGGAAATTAGCGGTGACCGAGTAAATATTGGAGACCTTCCATTAGTTGCTGGTTTTGTGGGACGCCAGCGTGAGCTGCGCCAATTGCAGAAAACCTTACGCCATACCAATCAGCCAGTGATTTCTGTCTCTTATACACATCTCCGAGCCCACGAGACTCCATTGCATCTC
>CAXHHS010001075.1:0-2548 GCA_964015645.1 uncultured bacterium | reverse complement strand
GTCGCCGGGCATCGCGGCTTAGTGGGGTCGGCGCTTGTGCGTAAATTACGGCAAGAAGCGTTGGATAACATAATTACGCGCTCTTCCCGGGAATTAGATTTGCGCAATCAATCAGCGGTAGAAACTTTTTTTGCATCGGAAAAACCGGAATACGTATTTTTAGCGGCTGCAAAAGTAGGCGGTATTTGGGCAAATAATATTTACCCGGCAGAGTTTATTTACGACAACATTGCAATTCAACAAAATGTAATTCATCAAAGTTTTTTAAATAACGTTAAAAAGCTCCTCCTCCTCGGCAGCACCTGCATTTACCCCAAACTCGCACAACAGCCAATAAAGGAAGAGTACCTTCTAACCGGCGAACTGGAACCAACCAACGAACCGTATGCCATTGCTAAAATCGCCGGTATTAAAATGTGCCAGGCTTACAATCGCCAATATGGAACGAACTTTATTTCCATAATGCCCACGAATCTTTATGGCCCCAATGATAATTTTGACCTCGAAACATCCCATGTTTTACCGGCCTTGATTCGCAAATTTCATGAAGCAAAAGAAAACCGGCAGCCATCGGTCGAAATTTGGGGAAGCGGCTCTCCTCGCCGCGAATTTCTTCATGTCGATGATCTCGCCGACGCCTGCCTGTTTTTAATGCAATATTACGATGATAATGAAATTATTAATATTGGCGTAGGGGAAGATATATCAATTAAGGAATTGGCATTGTTAATAAAAGAAATAATCGGCTTTGCCGGAAACCTAACGTTTGACAATACCAAGCCGGATGGCACACCACGTAAATTGCTGGATATTAGCAAACTAAATACATTAGGCTGGAACGCAAACATATCATTGTCAAATGGCATCTCAACCACTTACCAATGGTATAAAGAAAATATTGCCAGCGAATAATTTTAAACCTCATGTTCAAAAAATACCTTCCGATATTTTAGAATATTCTATAAGTGTAAGATTCTTTGAATTCTTTCCCGAAAGGCTCCTGGTTGTATGTTGAAACGAAACTGGCGTCATATTTATACATTCTTAATTATTACAGTTGATTTTGTGCTGATTAACTTCTCTTTTTTACTTGCCCTGCGGCTGCGGTTTGCCGACTCCTATGATTATACCCACTACGTGGAACCCTGGATTTTTGTCAATGTGATCTTTTTTCCGCTGGCAATGGCGTTAGGCGTTTACCGGGGAATCTTTAGAAGCACATTGGAAAACCAAAAACATCACCTCAAAAAACTAACTTATTACTTTGCGCTGTTTGTAATGTCATACCTTTTTATGATCAAAGGGCATGAATTTTCGCGCGGCGTTATTGTCATTTTCCTAATGACCCAGTATATCATGCTGGAAATAGCACATTCCCTGTTAAACAGTTTTAATCGCTTTTTATTTCATAAAGGATTTGGTAACCGGCATGTGCTAATCGTCGGTACCGATCACTCTGCATTGAGATTTACCGAACATTTAGGGGATGTTTATGGAGATTATTACAAGATAAAAGGATTTGTTGCCAATGGGCGACCCCATAAAAATGACCCGTCGATTATCCCGCATATTGTCGGCAAATACGATGATGTAGATCAGTTGATCCCTGGGAAGTCCATCGACCAGGTTTATATTGTCAGCGACTCCATGTTGCAGCGAAAATATGAACCAATTCGCAGGGCGTGTGAAAAATATCGTGTCGGTGTTAAAATGGTTTCCCCGGATATTCGTAATTTAATGAACCAGGTTAAAGTTAAGGATGTAACCGGTGTTCCCCTAACAACGGAAAAGTATCGATTGCGAGTGAAAAAGTGGCGCTCCGTTGTAAAGAGGCTCTTTGATCTTTTTATACTGGCATTAGCCAGTATTGTCTTAGTGCCGTTAGGGTTAATTATTTCGGCTGCAATTAAATTGACATCTCAAGGCCCGGTATTTTTTAAACAAAGAAGAGCCTTATATAAAGGCGGCCCGGAATTTACATTTTATAAATTCCGAACAATGTACGAAAATGCCGATGAAATGAAGGATGAAATTTGGAACCAAAATGAAACCAACGGCGCATTATTCAAAATGAAAAAAGACCCGCGGGTGACGCCAATAGGCCGGTTATTGCGCAAATACAGCCTGGATGAATTCCCTCAATTTATTAACGTGCTGAAAGGCGATATGAGCATTGTTGGCCCGCGCCCCCTACCGGTTAGCGACTTTAACAAAATCAAAAATGGTAAAGTCAACTACGATTGGTATAAAAAGCGCGGAGAAACCAAGCCGGGCATTACCGGATTGTGGCAAATTTCCGGGCGCAGCAGCCTTTCATTCGAAGAAATGTGTTTGTTAGACCTTTATTATATCGAAAACCAATCAATCTTTTTTGATATGGAAATCATGTTCGAAACAATTCCGGTCGCTTTTTTTGGGAAAGGCGCTTACTAATGAAGATTTCCTAAACTCACTTTTTAACGAAACCTCAAAGCAGGCAGTACGCAGCAGGCAAGCAGTATCCCTGTCTCTTATACACATCTCCGAGCCCACGAGACTCCATTGCATC
>CAXHHS010001074.1:0-2550 GCA_964015645.1 uncultured bacterium | reverse complement strand
GCCAAATTTGCCCGGCTGCCAGAATATGCGCCAGCAACGTAACTGTTTTCCCAGGTAAATTTTTACCCGCCTGTAACGCTGCTAAAACTTTTTTGTTTGCCCATTCGTCATATTCAAACATTCTTTGATAATATTCAATATTCATTTTAACCTCCTTTTAAAGTAGTCAAAATTGTAATAGGAAAGGAGCCATAGCAAAAGGAAAAACATTTCACATAAAATTTTGTCGTAACATTTCTTTTTCTGTTTAATCTAATGTTTGTTCCGGAAAACAAATATTAGATTAAACAGAAAAAGTTGCAATTGAAAAGATTATTGCAGAAATTATAGCCCCATTTTAACGGAAGGAGGAATGATTATGTTTTTCTGGGATCCCACAATGCTGTTGTTGATTCCCGCACTGCTCTTCGCGTTTTACGCGCAGATGAAAGTAAAAAGTACGTATCGAAAATACAGCCAAATTCGCAATATGGGCGGCATGACCGGGCGAGAAGCTGCTATGCGGCTGCTGCGCGACAACGGTATCGATGATGTCGGTGTAGAAGAAGTGCAAGGTGTTTTAAGCGATCACTACGACCCGCGTGATAAAGTGGTGCGATTATCGACGGATAACTACCATGGCGCTTCGCTTGCGGCCTTAAGCGTGGCTGCCCATGAAGTGGGACACGCCATTCAAGATGCCAAAGATTACGCCCCATTGCGGTTGCGCCATTCGATATTACCGGTGACGAATATCGGATCGATGGCGGCATTTCCATTATTTATTGCCGGTATGCTGTTTAGCTGGCCAGTACTGATGGATATCGGAATCTTATTTTTTGCCGGGGTTGTGCTGTTTCATGCTGTAACGCTGCCGGTGGAATTTAACGCCAGCAGCCAGGCAATGTTACAGTTGGAAGATCGTGGTTACTTATCCCGCGACGAAACGCGTAATGCGAAAAAGGTATTGAACGCCGCTGCGCTGACCTACGTCGCTGCTGCTGCAATGGCCGCGCTAAATCTCATTCGCTTGCTTATCTTGCGCGGCGCAATGGATGAATAGGACAATATATGGTTTGTTAAAATTAACCGCTCTGTAGGAATTTTTTACAGAGCGGTTAAGGTTAAGAAAATGGCAACATCATATTTGTGAATTTTATATATTTACATTTGTAGCACTCGAAATCATTTCTTCTGTTTGTTTTGAATTGTAATCCCAATCCTTACCTTCATTCCACAGCTTAAATAATTGCTTTTGAAAAAGTATGAACCATTCTTCATCCTTTGGTTTGAGTGCTATTCTTGGCACATCCCCTTCATCTAGTTTAAAGCCATAATGCTCTATGTAAATAGCCCCATTAAATGCTTCAGGATCCACGGCAAAAAAACCAAAACTGGGTAAATAATCAATCGTACGGATATCCAACAGAGAAGGCTTTTTTTCCTTCAATTTAGTAAACAAGACTAATGATTTCAAGATGGTGGCCCGATGAAATGTTTCTGAATATTCATCATTATGTCGCATTGATCCGAGTTTATTGGCTATTCCATTCGGATCCACAATAAGTATTTTAATTTTTTGATCATTATACAGACCGTCCTTTAAAAATTGATAGTAGGTGCTGGAAGTAGTGCCAAGATTGATTCCAACAATCCAAAGCTCTTTAGCATTTAATATATTCTCATTAAGATTCTCTGGAAAATCTTTCAAAAACACTTTGTCGATAGATTTAGAAATTTGAGCATTAATTGTCTCAAGTCTATGGCGGTTACCTAAAAGTGATAACGCTAATAATGCGAGTATCGCTATGGTAATAGAAGATACCCAATCAGATTTTGCTAAACCAAATAAATCTAATATTATCAGTGATAAAGCGGCAATTAATACAAGATATAATTCTATGTTCTCGCCGCGTCTAATCTCTTTCAATAATTCAGTAAGTGATTTCATATTTCAAAGGCATTTTGTTTTACCAAATCTTTAATCTTTGAGAATCGTTTTGTCTGTTGAATAAGTCTTAATCTCGTAAATGCAAAGACGAACTCAAAATAATGGTTATGATTTTCTCTTGCACTGGTTATTCTGCTGTGAATAAGGAAAATTTTGACAAGGAAGATATCGCTAGATTTAAAAGCGCTTAACGACTTAACCATCTGTTGTATCAACCAATTCCCGAATTTTCTGGTATTGCCCTCCCAGGCTGCCATTTGTCAGCATTACCAAAATATCACCCTCTAGAAGGGTATTTTGCAATTGATCGATGATCTGCTGATAATTTTCCAGTAAATAAACCGTTTTAGCAGGTTTCTCCAAATCGGCTTTCAATTCCGGTAGCGAAAGGCGGTCGTTCTTTGGCAGCCTTTCGATGCGGTGAATTGGCGTCAGCAAAATAACGTCTGCCGGCTTCAAGGCTTCGGTTAATTCTTCCTGAAACAATTTGCGAACCGTGGTATTCGTGCGCGGTTCAAACAGCGCAATCAGGCGGTTTTGCGGGAATTTTTGCTTCATCGCTTGCAGTGTTGCCAGAACTGCCGTGGGGTGATGGGCAAAATCGTCGTATACATCCGCGC
>CAXHHS010001073.1:0-2551 GCA_964015645.1 uncultured bacterium | reverse complement strand
GCCACTCTGTACCCGGCGCGCCGTCAAATTTGAAACCCGACGGTAATTCGCTGGCGCTAACCGCTGGCCGTTCGCCGATTGGTTCTTCATCTTCACCTTCTTCCTCCTGCGCCAGGATTGGCCCCATTAACAATAATAAAGCAGTGAGAAGGGTAAAAAGTGAAAAGTACCATGGAAAAGCCTTTTCAGATCGCATGCCGTTTCCTCTCTCTTAAAATGATCCTCATTTGTTGCCTAAACTCGATGATAGCTATTCCCCTGCTAATAAATCCGGAAGCTCTTGATTTAGCGCTGATTTTAATATTGTCGGGAATTTCAATTCTGTTAGATCGGCGCCATTCAGCGCCGCTAAATGTTCATCTTCGATAATCAAAATTATCTTTAAATTTGGCTTGCGTTGCCGGAGTTCACCCGCGAGTTGCAAACTATTGATGTCTGGCCGGGAGGCATTGACAAGAACGACGTCAAATCCATTGCCCGATATTTTTACCAGGGCCTCCTGGCCGCTTGACGCCACATTGTAGGCCATTATGCCACAAATGAGGAGCAGGTTTATCACCGCTTCCCGGAAAATATGATCGGAATCCACCACTAAAACAGACATAACGCTTGCTCTTCAGTATAAGTCCATCAACACTTTCAATAACTAAATAACAGTCTAACGCGGTGCAGCCGCAATTTAAGTATGTGCTATTTTGTTTACCGCGGAGTTCGCTGGGCGCCGCGGAATATTTTCATTCTAAAATAATCTCTGCGTCTCTCCGCGAACTCTGCGGTTAGAAAATCATATATCTCTCATTCACTTCCGGACATTGGTGCCGGCATTGCTGGTAATGTGGTGCCGTAAATATAGGCACGCTCCTCAATCTTTAATGCCTCCGAGCGGGCTTCTGCCATTTCTTGGGGGGAGAGCATTTTCGTCTCAACAAGTTCAAGGGTTTCTTTATTTGGATCCTCGCCTAAATATCCTACACTTATCACACCGACCCCAGGAGCATAATATTTGAGCTGAAAGGCGCCCGGTTCTTCGTCGCTGGATTCTGCAACGACCAGAACATCCTCAAAGCTTCCGTAAGAGGTTTTGACTTTCTCACCTATTTTATGGGTTTGAGCGCGATCTGTCCAATTAAATGGTGGGGGCGCATATCCCTGGGAGTAGCTCTCCCAACCTTCTTCCGGATCGGCTTTCATCATAATGCCGGCCTTGGTACCTTCCTGGTGGCCTACAATCCAGGTGCGGAACCCAAGTAATTCTATCTCATCGAATATTTCGCGGTGTTGCCCGAGATGCCAGATATTACCCTTGTCATCCTGGGCAAAAAAAGTGAGTTCGGATTCTTCAAGCCTGCCATCTTTAATATCACGCTCCCAAATGACAACCACCCGGATACCATAAATGAGTTTGGTTAAATCAGTGACGGTCCAGATGACGGCGTGGGGAATTTCTTCGCCATCTTCAATGGTGTGACCTTTATATATTTTCTCCGTTCCGGGTTTCATCGGCCACCACTTATTATCGATATTGGTCGAATTACTAAAATCTCTCGGATCGATATCATATAATGGCTTATCATATGATTTATCATCTTCATCATTCGCAATCACCATGCCGGTGGATAGTATAAACCAGGCGAAAATCGCAAAGATAGTGAATAACGATGATGGCTTAACCAATGCTTGACAGCCAAAACAATTTTGTCTTAAAATACCCATACGAACCTCCTTTTAATTAATGTTAAAGTTATGAAACATTATCCACCTCGGCTTATGCCAGAATGGAGAAATTAAATCAACATTAACTCATGTACCCTCTCCGCCAAAGTGATGGCAAAAACGAACTAACTGCTCTAATTGATTTGGGGATTCATAGATAGTTCTGATGGTGAACTATTCAAATCTAAATATGGGAGGAAACCCCAGAATTTCTGCTGTCGTTTTTACAACCAAAATTCTGAGACGCAATATAAACAACTCTTGTACCAGAATGTTCGGCAGCACAAAAATTCGTTGTAAGCACTTGTTTTAAAAAGGATAAGGGTGTTTTAAATTTTTAAATATTAAAAATATGCAATTTGGATAACATCATAAAAATTATGACTTAAAAAATCAAAAATGGATTTAACCAAATAAAAAACAAAAGTTTAAGCTTTATCATGATTTTTATGATCGATATCAGAATTTTTATGATCGGCTTTTTTGTGAGAAATGAATTTACATTTTTTTGCAAAAAATATGAAAATGAATAAAAGCTTCAATAAAAATACATCCCATAACTATCTGATTTTTCAATATTTCATCAATATTTTTACCACCGAAAACCATTTGGCAAACCACTTGCAACTAACATTTGCCGAAAGCGTTATCAAAAAAGATTGCATAAGATTGTGAGATTTGCCCTTTGCATAAGGTGGGTTCACATTATAATTTGATAAATATTTTTTCTCATGTGCTCCCGGCGCAACGAGCGATAATGTTTTGAAGTGGACCAGGGCATCATTTTTCATTAAATCACATCAAATTTTGATGCGTTTGTAACTACGGGGCGTTCTTA
>CAXHHS010001072.1:0-2560 GCA_964015645.1 uncultured bacterium | reverse complement strand
ACACCAAGAAGCTCGTCGGCAGCGTCAGATGTGTATAAGAGACAGCCCATAACTCAGCCTTTACGGGGCGTTGGATTTCGACCCCGTTTTATAAAAATGTTTTGCAGTCAGCGTTTATGGTTATTGTTCACAACTACGAATATGAAAAATATTTGAAGAAGAAATACCCAAACATTCGGTTTCATACGCTGCATGACAAAATCCCCACATTTAAACCGGTAAATGGAAAAAACGGGAAAGATACTGACAATCGTAAGCATTTTTTGCTTCCAATCTCTTATGGATATGATGAACCTGTTGAGCAATTATTTGAAGCAATCGAGTCTTTTTTAAACCGGGAAAATACACTGAATATCGGTTTTAAAATTACCGGTAACTATCTGAAAAGAAAAGATTTATATGAGCGCTACAATCGCGTTGACGGTATTGAATTCCTGGGGTTTGTAGACTTTAATATATATGACAATTTGCTTCGTAATGCGTTTGGCGTTATTGCCTTAACGACCGCACAAATGGTGCAGCAGTGCGCCGTAATTGAAGCCATGGGCGCATCTGTTCCGGTAATTGTGACGGAGACGGAGACGAACCTGCGGCTTTTTTATCGCGGCGCTGTTTTTACCAAAGTAGATGTTTCCGGTATCGAAAACGCTATCAGGGAATTTGTTTATAAAAGACCGGAACTGGCTGAAGGTGTGGAAGCAGTCAGAAATCATTGGCACAAGCGGTGGGAAACGGATTTTGAAAAATTGAACCGGCGTGTGGGGCAAATGCCGGCTGAAACGGTGGCAGGGTAAAATGCGAAATTTTGTAAAAAAAATAAATTCATCCCTTATACTCAGATCCGGCGTCGCCTCCCTGGATCAGGCGCTGCTATCACTTCTCAGTTTCCTTATTGCAATTTTTCTTATCAAAACTGTCCCCAAAACGGATTACGGATACTATTCGGTTGCGCTTCCTGTTATGCTGTTTCTGATCGCTGTGCAGAACGCCATTGTCAACACGCCTTTAGCGGTTTTGCTGCCATCTAAAAAAGATGCTGAGCAGAAGCAATACGCTGCTTCTTTGTTTTATGGCCAGTTTCTGCTCATCATTCCGCTTGCAGGCGCCGGGCTTTTTTTTATCGCGCTTCCCTGGTTCCTGGGGGTTGATTCAACCCAGGGAGCAATTGCGGCAGCGCTTTGCCTGGCAGCAACCGGCATTTTATACCGCGAGTTTTTACGATCCTACTTTTTTGCTGAAGAAACCCCGGTTCAAGTTCTGAAGTTAGATGTTGGATATGTATTCATTTTTTCCTGCCTTGTTGCGCTGTCCTATTTCACTTTCAATATAAGTGTGGCCGGTTTATTCCTGTTAATGGGGATAAGCGCAATAATTGTAGCCCCGATATTTAAACGGCGGTTGGGATGGGCGTTTGATAAAAAATCAATCCGGAAAAGCTATCACGAAAACTGGAAATACGGGAGATGGTCGCTGTTTGGTGTGATAGTTACGCATATTCAAACCTACAGCTATGTCTATTTGTTAGGCATGTTGTTGGGCAGCGTGGCCGTCGCCGATGTTTCCGCCGCTCGAATATTGATGATGCCACTGGTGCTGGTTGAAAGCGGCTGGGGAAAAGTAGTGAGGCCCTATGGCTCTAAGCTCCGGGAGCAGAATTTAAGCGGGATTTTTTATAAACGGCAAGTATTGGCATCCCTGGTCTTAACTTTTGGCATCTGCCTATATACTCTTCTAGTTCTTTTCGCGTCGGGAATCCTCGAAAAATATATATTGTCCGAAAAGTATGCGAATTCCTTTCAATTTATTCAATACTGGGGTGCGGTTTTTGTTGTGGGATTTATCGGTAAAAACGCCAGTTTTGGATTACAGGTAATGAAAGATTTTAAGAACGTCTCTATTATAAACTTCATAACCATGTTAATTACAGTCGGTTATGGCTTTTTTCTGATACAAAGCCATGGTATTCAAGGAGCACTCATTGCCGTGATTATCGGAAAAGGTATATCGGCAATTTTTTTATGGATCTATTTTACCAAATCGGTCTTTTTTACCGGTGAAAATAGAATAAAAAGTACTGTTAACATTAAATGGATTAACAATTAATGGAAAAACCAAATCCGGGTTTTATTGAGGAAAATCTAGCGGATCGTCCGGTTATCTGCTCGGTTTGCATCGCCACGTATAAACGAATGTTGCTATTGGAAAAACTACTCAATAGCCTTAAAAACCAGGTGCTTCCCGATGGCGTTAATTTGGAAATCGTTGTTGTTGATAATGATTTTCTTCATAGCGCAGAAGCAATTGTTCGAAAATTTAAAAATACTACCAGAATTCGCTTTTACTATTTTAACCAGCCTGAAAAGAATATCAGCTTAACGCGTAATATGGCCATCGAAAAGGCCTCCGGCGATTATATCCTTTTTATCGATGACGATGAATATGCCAGTTCCGAATGGGTGTCAAATTTACTAACGACGATCAAGAAATTTAATGCCGATGGTGTGTTTGGGTACTTGCAGCCGCAGTTTAAAGACGGAACGCCTTCCTGGTTAACAGCTGT
>CAXHHS010001071.1:0-2561 GCA_964015645.1 uncultured bacterium | reverse complement strand
TTCAAATCTCCGACAGCCTCTACCCCTTTACCAATTAAAATTGGCGCATAAAAAATCGATAGCTTATCGAAAAAGCTTTGTTTAATAAACTCAGTAAAAATACCGGCTCCGCCTTCTACTAATAGCGAGCTGACGTCGGATTGCCCCAGGTATTTCAGAACCTTTTTGAGATTGATTCTGCCAATTGGATCTTCCTCTATTTCCACAACGCGAGCGCCCTGGTATTCGGCAAATTGGCGATTTTGTTTGTCATGATGTCGAGTCGTAAAGATCAGGGTCTGTTCTCGAAATTCATCCTGTAAAAGATGACTTTCCTTCGGGAGTTTTAAATTGCTATCCAAAACGATTCGCAGCGGCTGCTTTCCAGCGAAATGGCGAACCGTTAATCTTGGATTATCCAAAAATGCAGTGTTTGCGCCCACTAAAACGGCATCATGTTGATGGCGCATTTGGTGCACGATACTGCGCGCGGATTCATTCGTAATCCATCGCGAATCATTTTGGTGAGTGGCGATGCGTCCATCCAATGACATCGCTATTTTCAAATTTACAAATGGTAAGCCGGTTTGAACGTATTTGAAATACGCTTCGTTAAATTTGATGGCTTTTTCAGCCAGGCGTCCCACCGTTACCTCGATGCCGGCATCCCGTAAAGCGGCTATGCCGTTACCGTTTACATGTGGATTGGGATCTATCGTCGAAATATACACTTTTTTAATTTTTTCGCTAATTAACTGCCGGGTGCATGGCGGGGTTCTTTTTGAAGGATAGTCATGGCTGCACGGCTCCAGGTTGCAGTATAACGCTGCACCGGCCACTGGCTCCGTTGCATTTTCGATTGCATCGATTTCCGCATGATTTTTACCGCATTTTTTATGGAAGCCTTCCCCAATAATCCTTCCGCCTTTAACGATAACTGCTCCCACCATCGGGTTCGGCGACGTGTATCCGATTCCATTGCTCGCTAATTCCAGCGTTCGATTCATATATTGCTCAATTTGCAAATGTAATCTCCGGCAATCACTTTCAATAACCTAACAGTTAAGCTAATGTTCGTTATATGATTCCGTGACCAATATTACGAACATCGTAAATTAAGCAGAAATAACAGGTTAATCTTCGGGGATTTTGAAAGGGATGGCGTACAAGTACATCATCCAAAGAACCGTATCCGAAAATACCGGATCGATTATACGGAGATGATTTTGTACATAAAACTTTGTTTCGATCTTCTCCCATCCGGACTATACCGTCGGTCCCGGAATTTCACCGGGTCAACCATATTCCTCGAAAGGAAACACAGTTCGCGGACTTTCACCGCCGGTCAGGAATTCCCAGCACCCAAGATTTATATGGCGCTCAGTCACCTTGCCCCGAAGATCGGCAGCAAATTTATTGCTATGCTAAAATTTTGTCAAGCCGAATTAAAGTTTCTTTACTTTATTTATGAAATATCGATGAATTAAGGTTGATTCCGTCAATTCCGGGTGGAAGGTTGCGACCAATACTCGCTTATTTTCCGCCATCACAATGTCATCTTTATGAACGCTTAAAATATCGACATCTTTTCCGCAGCTTCGAATGATGGGAGCACGGATAAATACTGCTTCCGTCGTATATTTTTCGTCCGAAAGCCGAATATCAATTGTGTCAATAAACGAATCGATTTGGCGGCCATAGGCATTTCTTTCGATTTCAATATCGATCAAGTTTAGCGTATCAACAGGGCGGTTATGTACTTTACGGCTTGCCAGGATTGCTCCGGCACAGGTGCCAAAGATCGGGCGTTCCCGGTTGAATTTCGGGATGGCGTCAAAAAGCCCGCCTTTTTTCATTAATTTAACTAACGTGGTTGATTCTCCGCCGGGAATGATAAGTCCATGACAGTCCTTTAAATCCTGCGGTTGTTTCACAAAAATAGGCATTATATCCAATTGTTTTAAATGCGCTGCATGGCGATAAAAATCACCTTGTAATGCTAATACACCAATGTTCATTTTAATTTTCCTTAAACGTAAAGTAGCACAAACAATTTGTTGCTTGTGCTACCGCTAATTTTGACTCGTTCGACGCTCCGCGTCGAACGCCATAGCCTGGCGCTCTGCGCCAAGTTTTAAAATGCCCTTACCTTTGGATACGTGGCGCAGAGCGCCACAAAGTATCATTCCACGCAGAGCGCCGCGTAAGCGGTGGTTTTTACGCCATGGAATGAGAAGAGTCGATTACCACCCGCGGGTTTGGAGGAGTTGTTCCTCGGGAATCTCGGCGATTTCCAGACCTTTCATGGCATCCTTCAAACCTTCCGAGGCTTTGGCAACCAGGTCAAAATCCATATAATGGGTGGTGGCCAGCACAATCGCTTTTGCCCGGGCAGGCGGATCTTCCGATTTGAAAATGCCGCTGCCAACAAAATTTGCCTCGGAACCAAGTTGCATCATCAACGAGGCATCCGCCGGGGTAGCAATTCCACCGGCGGCGAAATTCGGAACCGGAAGTTTACCTGTTTTGGCAACAACACGAACGAGGTCGATTGAGACCTGATAATCTTTTGCTATACCAAA
>CAXHHS010001070.1:0-2562 GCA_964015645.1 uncultured bacterium | reverse complement strand
AACTTTTCCAATATATAGGGGTTTTTACTTAGCGTGTAATAACTCAATCCAATCGTCGCAACAAAAATCACCGCCGCTACCGGGGCATTTATAAAGGCTTCTCGCACTGTTTTTCTCCAATTTAATCGAACACTTATTTTAACGCATTTCGCAAAACTTCCGCCGGATGCAACGCCCGCCTGCCACAGCCATGCTCAATTTGATGCCGGCAGCTTGTGCCGGCGGCTGCAATTATAACATCGTCAGCTTGCTCGCGAATTTTAGGCAGCAATTGCCGTTCTGCCATCGCCATGGAAATATCATAATGTTCCGTTTCGTATCCGAAAGAACCGGCCATGCCGCAGCAGCCGGAATCAACCTCTGCAACAGAGTAACCGGGAAGAGATAACACTTGCTTACTCGGCACCGTTCCCACCAATGATTTTTGGTGACAGTGCCCGTGGAGCAACACATTTTTCTGCTCTTCTTTGAAAGATAGGTTTAACTTCCCGGAGCTGGCCAGCCCTGCAATAAATTCTTCGAACAGAAAACTGTTTTCCGCTACGATTTTAACGCGAGGATCATCCGGTAACAAGTAGAGATATTCATCGCGCATCGAAAGCAGGCAACTCGGTTCCAGGCCAACGATGGGAATCCCTTTTTCAGCAAATGGCACTAGTTTGGAAATTGTGTCTTGCGCAGCGCGGCGGGCTTTATCCACCAACCCTTTCGAGATCATTGGGCGACCGCAGCATTTGTGGCCGGGAAGTAGCACTTCGTAACCGGCAGCTTCCAGCACTTCGGTTGCGGCAATGGCGATGTGAGGATCGTTATAGGTGTTGAATGTATCGTTAAACAAAACCACTTGCTTTTTCGAAACGCCCTTCGCATCACGGGTTTGGTTTGCTCGATGTTTACGAAACCAGGCATTAAAACTTTGCGACGCAAAAGGCGGCAGCGGCCGTTTTTCACTAATGTCGAAAAGGCCCCGCATCATTTTTTTGATAGCCGGGTTGCGCAATTTCCAATTTGCGATGGCAGCAAAAGAGCCGCTGGAAACTCGGCTGAACAGGGGAATTTCCGAAAAAATCCGCGACCGCAATGGGATGCCATTGGCTTTGTAATATTGCGCCAAAAACTCGAATTTGATTTTTGCCATATCAACGGAAGAAGGGCATTCCGCTTTGCAGGCTTTGCACTCCACGCAGAGGTCCATTACCTCGTACATTCGTTTACCGGTGAGTTCCTCAATCGGCAGTTTGCCGGAAAGGGCTGCACGCAAGGCATTGGCCCTACCGCGAGTGCTGTGTTCTTCTTCTCGCGTTACCATAAAGCTGGGACACATGGTTCCGATAGTGCGTTTGCGGCAAACACCGGCGCCGTTGCACATTTCGATGGCACGATTAAATCCCTGGTCTTCACTAAAATCAATTAATGATTGAATCTTGGGAGCAGAATAATTTTCCCCGTAGCGCAAATTTTCCGTCATTGGCGCTGGCTCTACAATGTTGCCGGGATTGAGGATATTATGGGGGTCGAAGCAGTTTTTCACCTGGCGAAAAAGGTTGAATAAATCCTTTCCGTAAAATCGTTCATTTAACCAGCTTCGGCTGCGGCCATCGCCATGCTCGCTGGAGAGCGCTCCACCGTATCCACCGGCTAACTCAGCAGAAAAAGCAGCAATTTGCGGCAGCTTTTCCACATCGCTGGCAACTTTGGCGTTTATCAACGGGCGAACGTGCAGGCATCCGGCACTGGCATGGGCGTAATAAGCGACTTTTGTTCCCAAATCGTTACAAAATGTTTCGATGCGATTGATGTATTCCGCCAAATGTTCCGGCGGTACGGCGGCGTCTTCGATAAAGGGAATCGGTTTATGATCGCCTTTAATGCTCATCAAAAGCCCCAATCCCACTTTGCGAACCGTCCAGACGTTTTGCTGAAGCCGATCATCAAACGCAGGCACGATGTTGCAATTGATATTGTTTTTCTGAAGATGTGTTTTCAGACGCTCAACTTTACTTTTTAATTCGGAATCACTTTCGCCGTAAAACTCGGTGATGAGAATACAATTCGGTTCGCCTTCGATGAATGACGATAACAAACGAGCGTATTGCGGCACATCTTTGCATAGGGTGATCGCCAAATTATCTAACAACTCCACTGCCGAAGGATCGGTTTCCAGAATTACCGGAACGGAGGAGAGGGCTTCCATTAAGCTTTTGTAGTGCACTAATCCCAGTGCCGTTTTTTTCGGTTGCGAGACTAAATTCAGCTTTATTTCCGTTAATACTGCCAGCGTTCCTTCCGCCCCGCTAATGAGTTTGGTGAGATTAAACCGCTTATCTTGCGGCTGGCGAAATGTGATGCCGCCATCGATAAAACGATCGAGATTATAACCGCCGCATCGCCGCCAATGACGGGGAGTTCCATCACGGATCACATCAGCATCTTTCCGCGTTAGCCGGGCAATTACAGAGTAAATTTTCCCCTCCAAACCGGAACGGTTTTGATACTGTCGCAACAGGTCATCTTCCATCGGGAAAAAGTGAAATTCACTGCCATCGCTCAAATAACCTTTGC
>CAXHHS010001069.1:0-2566 GCA_964015645.1 uncultured bacterium | reverse complement strand
GAACCGGTTTTCTACCGAAGAAGACGAGTATTTGGACGATACTACGACTGGCGAAATCGAAGAAATTCCGTTAGATGAAACCGCCACACCTGCCGAACAACCTTATGCCGAAGATATTTCAGTGACCGAAACTTATGAAACTGCTCAAGTTGTAACTGAAGATACTTTTGAGCCGGTAGAAACGCCGCCCAGTACGGAAGTGGTTAGCGCCTCTGTTCCCCAACAAAACACCGGCGAAGATGAACCGGCATCAGAAAACGCGATCAATAATACAACTGAAAGCCTTGAAGAAACACCCTTACCTATCGAAAATTCGGAACAGCTTGAAGTTGAAACTGACCCGGATGAGGCATTTTTGGATAATCCCACATCAATGCCAATTACGAACGCAGTTGATGGCGATGTAGCGAAAGTTATGGAAAGCACATTTCAACGAGAGTTGCTGCGGCAGGAACAAGAAAATCAAAAATCAGAAACCGGAGAACCGGCGGCAAAAACTGCGAAAGAGAAAGCGCCGAAAGGAGAGCATAAACCATCTGAAACAGCGGCAATCAAGGAAAATGGGAGCATAGGAGAGCAGAATGTACTATCCGCAACACCTAAGATGCCGGCGACAGAAGCGAAAGGATCTGATTTTTCAAAATTACAGCCGGCAACGGATTTAAAACAGCAGCCAACTGTGGAAAAAGCCAGGTTCACAAAACCGGTTAGACGTACGCGCCCCAGTATCAATACGAAAGATTCAACTGCATCCATTCCATCGATTGTGGAAATTGCAAAAAGCCTTCCCGGGCGATTTCGCGCTGCTGATGCTGCCGATGTTAAATCCGTTTACCATTTTAAGATTTCCGGCGGAACCAAAGATCATTTCACGGTGATTATCAATTCCGGCGAGTGCAAGGTAGAGCAAGGATTATCCGGCAAAGCAGATTGTGTTATCGAAACCGCTTCCAGAACATTTTATGATATGGAAACCGGAAAGACCAACCCGCAAATTGCATTTATGATGGGAAAAGTAAAAGTTTCCGATGTTCAGCTAATGATCAAATATTACAAGCTGTTTAGCGACCTGCCGGAAACTTGAACTGTCGAATCCGGCAGCTTAAAGTCTCACATCGACGACCTGATAAAAAAATTTGAATTAAATCCTGATTATACCGCGAATCCGAAGGAAGCGCATACCGGCAATACCGGGGAGTTAGTTATGCCATTTTTATCGCCTGAATCACAAAAACCGCAAAAAGAGGAAAACAACTCCGAAGAAGAAACTTCGACGGAAAAGGTTAAACGTACTTCCCCAAAAACCAAAACTCACAACCAGGAAAACGCTTCGGAAATTGAACTAACCTTCCCTCCTTTGTCAGATCTCAATCCGGAAGAAAAATTTGCCGGCGCTGACAATATTGAAGTGCTTGAAGAAACAACTGCTGACATCGAAACAACCGGTTCCTCGGAACCTGGTTGGCAAGAACCGGAATTACCGGCAGACTTGATTGAACCGCCTGATATAACTGAAGATAGCAGTGAACCATTTATTCCACCACCATCCGATGAAGCAACTTCATCCGCGGTATTAAAAGACTTTTTTCAGGAACCGGAAAATCGCCTGAATCCACAAACCGATACAGCACCTCAGCCACAATTTAGTAATGGACCGCTTGCCGGAATTCGCGTATTAGATTTAACCCATTTTTATCCCGGCCCGCTGGCAACAATGATGATGGCTGATTTGGGCGCAGATGTTATCAAAATTGAGGATGTCATCAAACCGGATAAAATGCGCGAATACCCGCCGCTTATCAATGGAGAGTCTGCCGGGTTTATGGCGGTAAATCGCTCCAAACGCTGTATTTCCATCAAATTTAATGAAGAGGACGGGCAAGATATTTTTTTTCAGCTACTTCGGAAAGCGGATATTGTTATTGAGCAATTTAACCCCGGTGTTTTGGATGGCATTGGAATGGGTTACATCGAAGCGATTAAAGTAAACCCGAAAATCATCTATGTTTCGTTAACGGGGTACGGCCAAAGCGGGCCATATGCCAATAAAGCCGGGCACGATATCAATTATATAGGATATTCCGGCATCCTGGGAGCCACCGCAAATGAGAACGGCGGCAAGGCGATTCCCGGCGCTCAATTTGCTGATGCCAGCGGGGCGTACATGGCGATTATCGGATCGCTTTCTGCACTCTGGGCAAGGGAGCGTACCGGAATTGGACAGAAGGTTGATGTTTCCATGTTAGATGCGCTGCTGCCAATGATGACAATGCAAATGGCGCAATTCTGGGCAACTTCCTCCAATTTATCGCCCTGGGAAATGCCCTTTTCCGGCGGGCTGCCTTATTATAATATTTATGAGTGTAAAGATGGAAAATATGTCGCATTAGGCGCTTTGGAGCCGAAGTTTTGGATTCGCCTTTGCGAAATTGCCGGCAAACCCAAATGGGCCGGTCGAATCGCCGAGAAAGGCCGCAACCGGGAAACTTTAAAAAAGGAATTAGCCCGGCTGTTTAAAACCAGGTCGCGCGATGAGTGGATCGAATTAGTCGGCAACAGCGAAACT
>CAXHHS010001068.1:0-2573 GCA_964015645.1 uncultured bacterium | reverse complement strand
GGAAATCAAACACATCGGTTTTTTGATTGCAGATAAACACGCTGGAAAGTTTACGCTAATTATTGATTGGATAAAAGCGTTTTGATAAAGGAACTTTGCGAAAATGAAAGATCACATCATCGAAACCGACGTTTGGCTTCCCTATCCAAGGGAAATCGTATTCGAGTTTTTTAAGGCCGCAGAGAATTTGCAGATCATTACTCCACCCTGGCTGGATTTTCAAATTATAACCCCGCTTCCGGTTGAGATGAGGGAGGGAGCTATAATTGATTATAAGCTGCGCCTCTACGGAATTCCCATGAAATGGCAAACCCAAATTGCCGTATGGGAACCGCCATACAACTTTGTCGATATGCAGCTAACAGGCCCCTACAGCAAATGGGTGCACACGCACGACTTTACCGAAAAAGACGGCGGCACCCAAATGCATGACCGCGTGGAATATCGCGTTCCCGGCGGGCCACTCTCCGGTATTATCCACCGCCTGTTGGTTCGGAAAAATGTGGAAGCAATATTTGCCTATCGCCAAAGCAAAATACTGAAAATTTCCCCGGAGACAGACCCGGTTATTGCAGGGTGATATTTCCCAAATCCCTCTCAATCCCGGCATTGATAGTAATGCTGCCTTGAGAAAAGAACAATCCTGCCGTATCGTTAATCGCGACCGTATATCTTCCTTCCGGTAAATCAACCAGGATAAATCCCCCATTAGCTTCTTCCACCGGGGAAGATGCTACTGTATTCCCATTTCGCAAGGCTTGCGCTACCGGGAGATTCTGTGGGTTGGTAACAATACCGGAAATCGAGCCGGTTTCGTTCGGATCGGCCGGAGAAGATTCATCTTCCGAGCAACTAAACAGAAGCACACCGAATAAACACACGATAAACGTTTTACTCCCAAAAAACTTTTTCATGAAACGTCTCCTCTATCATTAGTTTCGGGCTGCTGCTTTTGCAATTACAATGCCACGCTTGTTTTTGCTGAATAAGATGGACTAGGATCGATTAAGATTTAATTTGTGAAGCCCTGTTGTTATTTGCCACAGAAACACAGAGAACGCAATATGTTGATAATAAATAAGTTACAACCCTCCGTGACCTCTGTGGCTCTGTGGCTAAAAGTTACAAATCATTTTTAACCGATCCTTAGCAACGGGCTAATTAGGCTTCCAAATAACTCGTTTACGGTTTCGTTCATCAGATGTGCAAAATCTCTACAATAGCTACTCAAATTAATGATACTGTTAGCGAATTGGTACGGCATAAAAATTCCCCGCCTTAGACAAGGAGGGGACCGATTTGCGACGCGTTTCAGCGAGAAAATCAGGGGTGGTTGAACGAGGTCGGCGCTTTCGACCACCCCTGCATCGTTTGCTGGACGCTTCACGATGCTGTCCCCTCCTTTCTAAGGCTACTCTCTGCACACAAATCCAGCAGGAGGGAGAAGCGCCAGTTTTTCTTCGAACTCATCCCCCAAACCCCCTTCTCTTGCAAAGAGAAGGGGGCTTTTCTCCCCTCTCTTTGCAAGAGAGGGGCCGGGGGGTGAGTTAATTTGGGTGCTCTCAGCCTCGGAATTCTCCTTTTCCGACTTGTGTGCAGAGAGTAGCTTTCTAAGGCGGGGAATTCTGAAAAAATCGAGCTTGCCAATAACATCATTAATGGTTGGGTGATTATTAGAGAAGTAAAAAATATCTCATGATTTTCAAGAACATGTAGATTATATTATGGTGAAATCATCCTCACATTTTTTAAGCAAATAGAGGGTAATATGGCAAATCCCAAGAAAAAACATGTGTTTATCTCTCATGCGACAAAAGATGATAGTTTTGTCAAAAAACTCCGGCAATTCCTGGAGAAGCATAAAATCCCGGTTTGGGTGGATTCTCGAAATCTCCGGGGCGGAACTAAATTAGCGCCGGAAATTGAAACGGCCATTGAAACGGCAAAACATACGCTGGTGGTGCTCAGCCCCAATACGGTCAATTCTCCCTGGGTGAGGAAAGAGATCAAAAAATCCCTGGAAACGGAAAAAGACCGCCCGGATGATTATCGAACCATCCCGATTTTGCTTCCCGGAATTGAACCATCCGCACTGGAAGTATGGTTTGATGAGGAACTGGTGGCAATTCCCATCAATCTTGATCCTGAGAAACTGCAAAACGCTATACCGGCGATTCTGTCTGCCCTGGGGGAACAACTACCAACCGATCCGGAAGAAACCGTTTTAAACACCAAACCGGTGGCCGAACTCCTCTTGCAATTAGAAGACCCCATAATCAAAACCGTCAAAGGAGAATCCCGTGCCCATGCAACCGCTCGCATCTCTTTTGACTCCCCGATTGACGGGCAGAAAAAAGTTGACAGTAAACGGTTTCATTTTAAATCGCCGCTTGGCCCTATTGAGTTTGATGAAATCACCTGGTACCTGGAAGAGTTTTTCCGCTGGCCGGTGGGCGTGTTTAAAACCCGCGCTGAAAAAACCGAAAAAAAACTGCCTGGTTTTGGCAAAGCCTTATACGAAGCCATTCTCAATCGCCCGGCGTATAGAAAACGAACGAGCCGACTTGTCGGGT
>CAXHHS010001067.1:0-2574 GCA_964015645.1 uncultured bacterium | reverse complement strand
TCGTGGGATCGGAGATGAGTATAACACACAGATTCTAACAAACAATTCAATTGTTCTTAAAAAACGACAAAAAAAATCCCTGCTTCATTTGAAGCAGGGATTTTAAAGCCGCCTTCCAATCCCCAACAAGGGATTTCGGCATCTATATATAAATCAAACCTTACCGTCCCACCGGAATTCGATTTGAGAATATCGGAAAATATGTGATCAATAAACTGAATTTTCCAGGTACGTGTTTTTCGCTAAATATTCGCTGATTGCCTGTATTAAATTATTACCAATTTCTTGCATAAATAGCTTGTGCGCTTTTGCTAAAATTTTAACGCCATCGGAAACGCCGTTTTCGCGCAATGCGGCAGTTAAATACTCAATATTCTGCGGTGATGAATGCAGCCAGGATGTCAACTCGTTTATGTCTTGATGCGGTTCAATATCATATAAAAAATCTTCGGCCTGCTCTTCATTCTCCGCAATAAAAATCTCCATTAAAATTTTAAAGACAGTATTGTAAGCTTCCGGGCAAAGCATTCTATCCTTATATGCTTCCATTACCAGGTGGTGCTGCCATTCTACATCTTCGCGCAAATCCCAAAATTGGGTACCATCCTTGTGATCTTTTTTGGTGTAGTTTTCTAAAACTTTGCGGGAAATACTGCCAATATTAGCTTGAACTTGCTCCATGGTTTTATCCTCATTATTTGTAAATGATACATTCCTCGCTACTACTGCTTTAAACAATATTCAAATAAATGAAAGAAAACCGGTAGGATTGTGTTTTAAAATACAAAAAAATGCATGGAGATTTTAATAGAGGATTCTCCATTAGAGCAAGACGGTAAAGATACGAAGCTGCTGAATATTCAAATTGATGAATATCATATAACCGAATAAATAAAATTTTAAATATTTGCTGATCTCTTCCGAAAATTATTCCTGGTTATCTTTAAAATAAGATAAAGTCGTTGTATAGTAACAATTTTGCGAAAATATACTAACAATATTCAGTTTCTGATATGGGTAAACAGGCGTTGGAAATTTTTATCGAGTTGCAATTCATTCATAGGATTGTTATATATTTTCCAGTTTTGGAGGCGGATTAATTTTCGTTAAACTATGAGTTATAAAAGCCGTATGCCAACTACTATTGTATTTATATAATCAGTTTTAACGAATTTGAAACAATTTTGTATATGAAACTCATGCGGCTTTAATTTTAAATATATATTCTATGCACAATAAAGTTCAGACTTTAATCCCGGTTGAGGTACAAAATCCTATCTATCTTAAAAAATGTAAACCAACAAATCATAAATTCCTTCTAATATTATACCAATTCGCCGATAATGTGAAATGGGCAAAATCGAAATTGTAAATCACAGTTTAATTTTACCTAATCTTAATAAAAACAATGAGTTTGAAGATTGAGAAAATAAGCGTATTATAATACTTATAATTCAAGGGGCACTATAATGAGAGTGATGTTTGCTTTACTAATTATTTTGTTGATTTTTGCCGGATGTAATGCCTACAAACAAATCAAACCGAATCCGGCAGTAAATGCAGCGGAATCCGGTTACATCCCAATTATCAACAAGGACAAAAATTTTGAACTTAAGCAGGGAAAAAAGTATTATATGGAATTTCCGGCAATTCAAGGAAATGGCTTTTACCTTGTTTTGAAGATGAGTGACATCGATCAATTGAACACTTACCTGACGCGCAATTTCAATAAAGGTAAGGATGAGATAAAAATCTCTGATGAAAGCGAGCCAAATGATGATGAAAATCTATATACGTTAGATCAAACCACGCCGGTTTTTACCTGGGTAATTGACGAAGTTCACAAGACAACGGAATTAGATCTCGATTATCGCTATATCCCGATTTGGCGCTACCGGTTCGAGCAGAAAAACAATGAATTCCAAACAACGCTCGCCAGAAATACGCTCGATCGCAAAAACTACGATGCAATTGGAGGAAGCCTTAGCGCTTCCGGGCTGAATTATGATAACGAGTTGAAAGATATTAACGGCAAGTCCGATAATTTAAAAGCGATTGAAGGCGAGCTTTTGGCGATTGAATCGATATTTCCGGCGGACATCAAAAATTCGGATGACCAGGCGTACCTGGATTATATCGATTTGAAGGAAGAGCTGGACAAAGAACTACAATTCCAGGAAGATTATAGCGCTTTTTTGAATCTCGTTAAACACGAAAAAGAAAGCCGTTCCAACCCCGAAGCATTTATGGAATCGATTCCGGCTTTTTTAACGTTTTTTGATAGCAAAGACCGCCAATCGGAAAATGTGCTGAAGGAAGCAAAAGGATTGCTCAGCAATCGATTAGATGAAATTTCTCCCTACTACGAACGAGAGCTTCGCCAGAAGAACGATATTACGACTATTGATTTTCCTCTTGAAGACGCCAGGCGCTTATTTCGTGAATGCGACCAGCAGCCGGATGTCCAATTTGAGACCATTGCAAAATTTGCAGATACATTTAATCGCAATGCCGGTGCGTTGCAAACCGCCCAGCGTGAAATTGATGATCTAATGTCAAAAATTCGCAGCGGAA
>CAXHHS010001066.1:0-2580 GCA_964015645.1 uncultured bacterium | reverse complement strand
TTATTTACGGTGCGTTAGAAATTTCCCGCATAAAAACGATGCTGGATGATTTTTTGAATGATTAACCAAGAACAAACTTATATGAAACGCAAAATTACTCATAAAATTGTAGGGCTTGATCCGCAGAAAGATTATGAAAAAATCGTATTTTTCCTACAATGCTACGAATTTCCCTGGGATTACGAACGAGCGCTTGAATTTGCGCTCTTTCGTACTTATGCGGTTCCGTCTATTTCGGAGTTGCTTTTTAAAACCGGTGAGTTTACCAGGCGGCCCCGGAAACGCTACGACGACACCGAACTTATTCTCTATGAAATTACCGAAAATGGGTTTGATAGCGAACGAGGGCGAGCGGCACTAAAACGAATGAACCAGATGCACGGTCGATTCCCCATTTCCAACGAGGATTTTTTGTATGTCTTATCCACGTTTGTTTTCGAGCCAATTCGCTGGATTGACCGTTTCGGCTGGCGATTACTAAAAGAGAATGAAAAACAAGGCATATTTCGGTTTTATTGCGAGCTTGGGCGACGAATGAACATCAAGGATATTCCTGAAGAGATGAAAGATTTTGAACGATTTAATATTGAATATGAACAAATCCACTTCCGGTATGCGGAGACGAATTATCACGTTGGCGCTGGCACCCGGGATTTATTATTGGGATTCTATCTCCCGAAATTCTTATGGCCGTTTGGCAAACCGTTCGTCTACGCCATGATGGATCCGCCCCTTATCGAATCATTTGGGTTTCCCAAACCCCCAGTTGTATTTCAGCACATTATGAAAACCGTATTAAAACTCCGCGGCAGGTTGCTGCGCTTATTTCCGGAACGCCGCGCACCTCGCCTGGGCACGCAGGTCAAGCGCCCAACGTACCCGGAAGGATACAACATCGAAGAATTGGGCACATTTAGAAAACCAGGTTCTTTATATAAATCCACGTAACAGTAGAAACAAATCTCCCATGGCTTTAGAACAGACTCCTCCCCCAAAACGTAGCCTCGGCCTCTGGATGAGCACCGCCCTGGTTGTCGGTAACATGATCGGCTCCGGTATTTTTTTATTGCCGGCCTCCCTCGGTGCTTACGGCGGTATCAGCATCATCGGCTGGTTGTTTACGTCCCTCGGCGCAATTGTATTAGCGCTGGTATTTTCCCGCTTAAGCAAAATGATGCCGAAGACCGGCGGGCCATACATTTACATCCAACAGGCGTACGGCGACTTTGCCGGGTTCCTGATTGCCTGGGGATATTGGATTTCAATTTTGGCGACCAATGCCGCAATTTCGGTGGCCTTTGTCAGTTATTTAACAGTCTTTTGGCCAGCGCTGGCTACGAATTCCCTGTTAGCGGCTGGCGTTGCTTTGACAATTCTCTGGTCGCTAACATTGGTAAACTCGCTCGGTATTCGCAATGCCGGTTTCGTTCAGCTAACCACCACCATTCTCAAGCTGGTACCGCTGGTGCTCATCGCGACATTTGGCTTGCTCTATTTTGATGTCGAAAATTTAAAACCATTTAATGCCAGTGGTGAATCACCGTTTTCCGCGATTACTGCAACCGCCACATTAACCTTGTGGGCATTTGTCGGGTTGGAATCCGCTACCATCCCGGCAGATGACGTTCGAAATCCCGAACGTACCATTTCCCGGGCGACGATTTTGGGCACATTAATTTGTGCAGCGGTTTACATTTTGAGCACCATTGCCATTATGGGCGTTATCCCATCGGCGGCTTTAGCAACATCCAGCGCTCCTTTTGCCGATGCCGCCAGCGTTATGTGGGGCGGTTGGGCGAGTTACGCAGTGGCTGCAGGGGCGGTTATTTCCTGCTTTGGCGCTTTAAACGGATGGATTTTAATGCAAGGTCAAATGCCCCTGGCGCTGGCCCGCGACAATCTATTTCCGGCGATTTTTAAACGCACCTCGAAAACCAATACACCGGTTGCCGGGTTGTTAATTTCCAGCGCCCTGGTTACAATCCTGATGGGGATGAACTATACCAAAGGCCTGGTGGAGCAGTTTACATTTATTATCCTGCTTGCAACTTTAACCTGTTTGTTAGTTTATGTTTTATCGGCAATGGCGGAATTATTGGTGTTGATAAAAAATCGCCAGCAAATTAGCGGGCGAAAGCTCTTAAAAACTTTGGTGCTTTCCTTACTGGCCTTTTCATATTCAGCATGGGCAATTGCCGGCTCCGGGGAAGCGACGGTCTATTGGGGATTTTTGCTGGTAATGCTCGGCGTTCCGGTTTATGTGTGGTTAAAATGGCAACATAACAGAACGTAAACATATACTCGAAATCGGTTCTCTTCTATAGTCTATAGTTCGAATAATAGCTCCAACTTTATGGCAGAGTGATTTAACAATTATTCTAATTATTCTATCGAATAATCATTCTGCCATCCAAAATAGCAAAAAATTAGGGACTACATAAGCAACTTAGGTTAGAAAATAAATCGGTTCTCTGTAATAGCTCCAGCTCTTGGATTATTTCATGAAATTAAGACACAATAGTAACGACATCCAATCCCAAATTTCCGATTGTGCTAATGGCCTGTGCGACGAGCTATTTC
>CAXHHS010001065.1:0-2582 GCA_964015645.1 uncultured bacterium | reverse complement strand
TACACCAAGAAGCTCGTCGGCAGCGTCAGATGTGTATAAGAGACAGGACCGGAATACGGGGCTAATGGTGATGATAGAAGATTCGCTGCAATTAACGCCCGATGGCCAGAGATTTGCCGATCAATTAGTACACGTTATGCTCCCCTATCCCGGGAATACTGACTCAACCGCCTCTCAGCGAATTCTTACCGGAACCCTTCGCAGCGGTCTTCTTTTGTACGATGGTAAATCTTTTCGCCGGTTTAAAACCGATCCTGCTGTTGAAAATTTTTTACGTAACAACCAGCTCTACCACGGCGCTGCATTGCGCGAAGATCTTTTTGCCCTGGCAACCCTGCGCGGCGGCGTCGCGGTTATAAATCAGCAGGGACACCTGGTAGAAATCCTGAACAAAGCCTCTGGGTTGCGCGATGATTTTGTTCTGTTTACCTATCCCGACCGGGCAGGCGGGCTGTGGTTAGCTTTGAATAACGGCCTGGCACGTGTGGAAACCCCATCGCCATTTTCGGTTTTTGAGGAAAGCCTGGGTGTCGGAAGCGATGTTTATGCAATCTTAAGACACCAGGATTTGTTGTATATGGCTACCGGGTTCGGTGTTTCTTACTTACCGAAAGTAGAATCTCTCGATGCTCCGCCGGTTTTTCAACCGCTGCCCGGGATCGATACGCAATCGTGGTCTTTATTATCTACCGGTAAACCGCTGTTAGCGGCGACAAGTGTCGGCGTGTACGAAATTGTGGCCAAACAAGCAAAAGTCGTCAGCGATGAAGGCGGCGCATTTGCACTTTACCGCTCCAAACGCGATAGCACACTGGTATATGCGGGGCTTCAAGACGGGCTTGCGCGATTGCAGCTGGTTAAAGGGAAATGGAAATACAGCGAGCGGTTTGCCGGTATTACGGAAAATATACGAACCATTGCCGAAGATGAAAGCGGCGCGATGTGGCTGGGCACTTTAAACCAGGGTGTTTTACGCCTGGATTTTCCTATTAAGGAAAACAATCGCTCTTCCCAACAAACAGAACTAAAGATTACTCGTTACGGTAAAGCCAACAAATTGCCGGATGGCTGGGCAGGGGTTTATTCCATTAACAAACAAATCGTATTTGCTACCTACAAAGGTTTACGGCGTTTTGATGAGCGAACGGAAACGTTTCTACCGGAAACGGCCTACGGATCAGCTTTTGCCGATACAACCCATCGCATTGAATACCTGGCCGGAGATCATCAGGGAAATTTATGGGCGCAAATATTTTACCCGGGTCATTCCGAGCTTGGTGTTGCGATTCCCCAGGAAGGCGGATCTTATGAATGGAAATTTACCATTTTATCGCGAATGGGGTATTTTAACAAAAGTGTATATGCAATTTATGTTGAGAATGATGGTGATAATAAACCGGTGGCATGGCTTGGTGGGGATGAAGGCATTATTCGCTATAACACCAATATTTTCAAGGACTCCGTTGCAGAATACCCGGCTTTGGTACGCCGGGTTATAGCAAATGGCGACTCGCTGATTTACGGCGGCGCATTCCCCCTAATTCCCATTCAAAGAGGGAGTAAGCAAGCTCCTCCCTTCGAAAGGGGGCCGGGGGAAATGTCACCGACCCTGGATTATGCCAATAACGCGTTGCGCTTTGAGTTTGTCTCCCCCAGCTACGATGACCCTTTAGCCACCCGTTACCAATACTTCCTGGAAGGGTTTGATAATGGCTGGTCGGAATGGAATAATGAAACCAAAAAAGACTACACAAACCTGCCCGAAGGCCGCTACCGGTTTCGAGTGCGTGCCAGGAATGTTTACCAACAGCTAAGCGAAGAAGGAGAATTTCAGTTTACTATTTTACCGCCCTGGTATCGCACCTGGGGAGCTTATAGTTTATATGTTCTATTGTTTGGCCTGGGGTTGTTCACAGTAGGGCGTGTGCAGCGGCAGAGATTAATTAAACAAGAACGCCGGCGAGCACAGCTTCGGGAAACAGAATTGCGCGCCCAAACGGCTGAGGCACAAGCCAAAACCCTGCAAGCCGAAAACGAACGTAAAAAGAATGTCGAACTGCTAAGTGAAATCGGAAAGGCAATTACTGCTACATTATCTATCGAAAAAATCATCGATACAGTGTACGAAAATGTCAATGCGCTGATGGACGCCACCATCTTTACCATTGGCATTTACAATGAAGAACGTCAGCGGGTTGATTTTCCGGCGACAAAGCGAAAAGAAAAAACCCTTCCGGCTTTTTCGATTAAACTTGATGAAGAAAATCGCCCGGCAATTTGGTGCTTTAAACACCGGAAAGAGATTTTTGTTAATGACTATCCCAACGATTACCGGAAATATATCAAAAAAGCTCCCCCGGTTTCCGGAGAAGATTCCAAATCCTTTCTTTATCTTCCGCTAATGTTAAAAGATAAAGCTATTGGCGTTATCACCGCCCAAAGCTTTCAAAAACAGGCATATAAAGATTACCAACTTAACATTCTGCGGAACATGGCGACCTATATCGCCATTGCGTTGGATAACGCCTACGCCTACCGGAAGCTAAATGTGACGCTCGAAAATCTAAAATCGACTCAAGAAC
>CAXHHS010001064.1:0-2584 GCA_964015645.1 uncultured bacterium | reverse complement strand
GAAGAACACACTGCTGCCGAAGGCGAGGGGCCGGTAAATGCACTCGATAATGCCTTGCGCAAAGCGCTCCTGCGGTTTTACCCCGAAATCACGTTGATGAAGCTCGTTGATTACAAAGTGCGCGTCTTAAACGAAAGCAGCGGAACCGCCGCTCGCGTTCGCGTCCTCATCGAATCGCAAGCAGCGGAGCAGCGCTGGACAACGGTCGGCGTTTCGGAAAATATTATCGAAGCCAGTTGGAAGGCGTTGCTCGATTCGTTTACATATTTTTTATACAAAAAACAGGGAGAAAATGATTATGTCCCGAAAAATTTACATATTTGACACAACGCTGCGCGATGGTGAGCAATCGCCAGGGTGCAGTATGGATTTGGAGGAAAAAGTGCGCGTGGCAAAGCAGTTGGAACGCCTCGGCGTGGATATTATTGAGGCGGGATTTCCGATTGCCTCCGAAGGGGAATTTACCGGCGTTCAGGCCGTTTGCCGGGAAGTGGATAAACCTGCGGTCGCAGCGCTTGCCCGGGCAACGATAATGGATGTAGACCGCGCCTGGGAGGCGATAAAGGAAGCGCAGCATCCGCGAATTCACACATTTATCGCTACCAGCGAAATTCACATGAAATACAAACTCGGCAAGACAAAACCGGAAGTGCTGCAAGCGATCCGCGAAGCCGTTTCGCACGCTCGCGCGTATACCGGTGATGTGGAATTTTCTGCCGAAGACGCCAGCCGCACCGATCTCGATTTTCTCATCGAAGTCACCGCAACGGCAATTGCTGCCGGGGCAACCACTATCAATATACCGGATACGGTTGGTTATGCCACGCCACTGGAATTTGGGAATATTTTCGCCGAAATTCGCCGCCAGCTCCCGGAGAGTAAAAATATTCGCTTAAGCGCACATTGCCATAACGATCTCGGCCTGGCGGTTGCCAACTCTCTCGCCGCCGTCGAAAACGGCGCGGAGCAGGTGGAATGCACCATCAACGGCATTGGCGAACGTGCCGGAAATGCCTCTCTGGAAGAAATTGTGATGGCCCTGTTTGTGCGCTCGGAAGTTTATAAGGCAAAATCCAATGTTATTACCGGGGAAATTTACCCGACCAGCCAGTTGTTGTCTTCCATCATCGATTTTACGGTTCAACCTAACAAAGCGATTGTGGGCAAAAACGCCTTTGCGCACGAAGCGGGTATCCACCAGGATGGCGTCTTGAAAAATCCCCTGACGTACGAAATTATGACGCCGGAATCCGTTGGCGTTCCCAGGAACAACCTCGTTCTGGGCAGGCACAGCGGCCGCCACGCGCTTAAACAACGCTACCGGGATTTAGGGCATACATTCTCCACAACAGAATTAGAGATTGTTTATCAGGAATTCCTGAAAGTAGCTGACCGGAAGAAAGCCGTTCAGGATGAAGATTTACATGCGATTGTAGAGAAGTTAGAGGAACGGGCAGCCGTGGCGGTTTGAACCGATTGAATCGGAAAAATGTATGGCGTCAAAGAAAATCGTTTGAAAAAAATAGTTCACAAAGAATCAAACTTAATAAGGAAAAAGCCATGGGAATGACAATCACAGAAAAAATTTTAGCGGCACATGCCGGTGTGGCTGCGGTTGAGCCGGGGCAAAATGTTTGGATAGATGTAGATGTGTTGATGACACACGATGTTTGCGGCCCGCCCACATTCGCTATTTTTAAAAAGGAATTCGGCGCCAATGCCCGCGTATGGGACCCGGAAAAAGTGGTCATTATTCCGGATCACTACATTTTCACTAAAGACAACCACGCAAACCGCAATGTTGATATTTTGCGGGAATTCGTCGCGGAGCAAAACCTGCCGCATTATTATGATGTCGGAACGCCGCGTTATAAAGGCGTTTGCCACATCGCCATGCCGGAAGAAGGCTGGACTCGTCCCGGAGAAGTTCTTTTTGGCACTGATAGCCACACTTGTACCGCTGGCGCCTTTGGGCAGTTCGCCACCGGCATCGGCAATACGGATGCCGCATTTATTCTTGGCAGCGGCCAGCTTTGGGTTAAAGTGCCGGAAACCATGCGCTTCGAGATCGACGGCGAAATCCCTCCAGGGGTGATGGCAAAGGATATTATCTTGAACATCATCGGTGATATTAGCGTGGACGGCGCATCTTACCGCACGATGGAATTTGCCGGAAGCGCGGTGGAAGCGATGACGATGGAAGACCGCATGACGCTCTGCAATATGGTAATTGAAGCCGGTGGCAAAAACGGCGTTATTGCCGCGGATGCCACGACAGAAGCATACGTAAGAGAAAGAACCGATGCGCCGTATACGATCTATCAAAATGATCCCGATGCAAAATTCCACACCGTTCTCCGTTACAAAGCCGAGGAGCTGCAACCGATGATTGCCAAACCGCACTCGCCGGACAATAAAGCGAAAATTCGCGAAGTAGTGGATACGCCATTAAACCGCGCCTACATTGGCTCCTGCACCGGCGGCAAATTTTCCGACTTTTGGGCAGCGGCGCAATTGCTAAAAAGCTCGAAAGTGAAAATCGACACCTTTATTGTTCCCGCAACCAGCCAAATCATGTCTCTTA
>CAXHHS010001063.1:0-2594 GCA_964015645.1 uncultured bacterium | reverse complement strand
GCCGGTGAAGCGAGATTTGTGTAAGTACGATTTGCATATTAATATTCATAGAATTCAACGGATTTCGAATTTCGTGGCTAACAAGCGAAGCAAAGCGACTCAATGCTGCCAGGCGTTCCATTCGCTGCAACTCTTTCTGATTTTTCATCAAAGAACCGGCCATGGAGTTAAACTCCTGTGCTAATTCCGCCAATTCATCATGCGTTTTCATCTCGATTTTATGCCCCAGGTTGCCCCCGGCGTATTCCCGAACTCCTTTGACCAATTGTAACAAAGGTTTGGTAAGGCGCTGCATGCTTAAGACACCTAAAATAAGGGCGATTAAAATTGTCAGCATTGTAAAGTATAACACTCGCGACTGCATTTGCCGGGCAAGGGTAAATGCCTCCGTTTGCGATTGTTGAACAACGACGCCCCAATTGAGCTGGGGAATTTCTTCGTAAACCAGAATACTTTCTTCATCATCAAATTGGTAGGTAATAAAATCGCTGCGAGTAGATTTTAGTTCTTGAAAAAATTCATATTGGGAAAAATCTTCTCGCTCGAATACTTTATCTTTGTCCTGATGGGCAATCACCAGCCCATCCTCGCTAAGCAACAGTGCAAAACCGGTTTTACCAATTGTAATACTATCTACCAATGTCCAAATGCTTTTTAAATCGACTTCCGCGCCTAAAACACCGGTTACCTGGTTGAATTTTTTAATCGGCTCCGAAATTGTTAACAATGGAAAACGAGACGGTGAAAAATAAACATCGGAGATATATTCCTTACCACTCATCGCCTTTTTGAAAAATTCTTTATCGCTAAAATTTTCCATTTCTTCGCCAAATTCCGAGGTGGCAGTAACGAATCCGCTGTCATTCAAAACGTATATTTTACTAAAAATACTATGTTCATCTTTAATTTTCGTAATCAAGTTACTTTGGGTAAACAGGTCGCGTTCAATTAAGTCGGGGGTTAGCGTAGTGGTTTGTAAAATCGTAAGCGGTTCTTTAACAAAAAGATAAATTTCATTACTTGCCCGGCGAGCGGTTTCCCGGTTGCGCTCATGTATGTAAGATTGAACCGTATCTTGAGTGAGGGAAATAAGCAAAAGACTGACAATTAACAGCGGCAAAACTCCTAAACCGAGATAGGTAATAAATAAACGGTTGGATATTTTACGCGCCATAAACCGTTTAAAATTACGCTGAAGAACGCGAAGGCGGGTGTTGAGTTTCAGTTTCATTTTTTAGTTTTAGTATATTTACTCAGCCTACGTACCTGACTAGTTAAACGCTGTTAATACTTTTGCAATTCTTTTGGGACAAACCAATTCTCAATCGGGTTCAGGCGGAAGTACGATCTTCTGTTTTCCTGAACAACAGTGCGGTATTTTTCAAAGCGACTGTCAAGCCCAATTAGCACTTGCTCATCAAAAAAAAGGTAGATTGCCGGTATTTCCCGGGCAGAAAAAGTTTGAAAACGCTGGTAAAGGTTTTTATGTTGATCTTTTTTGTCACGCACAAGGTCAAATAAACGGTTTAAATAGCGGTTTTGATAATTTGGCCTTTTCTGGTTTGCACCTAATACTTTGTAGAAAAAGTCATCGAATGCGTTAAATAAGTAACGGAAATCGTAAGAGTAGGTGTACAACATTGATTCATAGTTGCTAATTTCCAGCAGGCTATCTTTAGAATTTACACTTACCGGTACTGGTTGCACATTGATATTGATTTCTGCCAAATCGAGTTTGATCGCTCGTGCAATACTTAATTCCAGGGTCGAATTCCGGGAAAAAAATAGTTTGAAAGACAGGGGTTGCGCGCCTTTTTCCATCATTAAGGTTTGCCGGTTAAATTGCCAGCCGGCACGGTTTAAAACTTTGAGCGCCTCTTTCGGATTATATTTTTCTTTATAGAGCGATTTTTCGTAATTCGGATGCGTCTCATCGAATAACATGTTGGCGACTTCGCCAATATTTTCCATATAGCGAGCAACAATACCATCACGATTTATCGCTAAAGAAATTGCTTTGCGAACCTCTGGTTCCGAGAGTGGAAATCGATTCACATTAAACAACATGGTATGCAGCTTTTTTTCTGTCCGGGGAATGCCAAAGACGACAATTTTACGTTCCATCAATTGTTGAATACGGCGCATTGTTACAGGGTCGGGCAACTCTATGCAATCCACATCGCCGTTAACCCAGGCGTCTATCAGGGCGCGCTCGTCCGGGAAAAACTGGATCTTCACTTCATCCAAAAAAGGGCGGCCGGAATAATAATCGGAGTGATATGCCAACGATAAAACATTTTCGGTTTGAAATTCAAAGACAAATGGCCCCATGCCGTTGGGGTCTCTTTTATCGAAAACTGCATATCCTTCTCTAAGAGCCGTTTTATAATAATTTTCGGAAATAATAGGAATATCGGCAAGTTTTTCGTTGAAGTTATCATCCGGTTTATTCAGTTCAAAAATAATTTCCAAATCGCCGCTGGTAGAAATCGATTTTACATTGGAAAAATCAAATTTGCGGCTCAGGTTAAACCCACCGTATCTTTTTACCAAATCGAAAGTGAACTTCACATCGGAGTTTCGAAGGTCAGTAT
>CAXHHS010001062.1:0-2598 GCA_964015645.1 uncultured bacterium | reverse complement strand
ACACCAAGAAGCTCGTCGGCAGCGTCAGATGTGTATAAGAGACAGCCAAACACCGGTAAATCGTTTGCCTTTGGAAGAAAGGTGAACTTCGATGTCATTCAAACGCAAATTTTGCGCCTTCCATTCTTCGCGTTTTGCGACAAAGGAATTCCAATCGACATCCGCCCAGAGTTTATACTCACCTTCCCCGCGATGGAAAACACCGTAGTATTTTACCTCGTTGTTAACGATGGCGATTTCCACATCCACCAGCCGGTAGCCTGTTTTGCTTAACTCCGACCATTTTCCGCGAAACGACCGCCAATCGGCATCCATCCAAATTTTGTGGTCGTTGATGCCTTCATGCCACAGGCCGTCGTAGCTAATTTGCGCCGGTAAACTGGCAGTCAAAGCAGCGACTGCGAGCAGACTTGCTAATAATGAATAACATTTTGACATCTTCATAAGCCCTCCCTCAAGGGAGTTTTCGACAAGTTTATAAAGAGGAATCAGGGAACCGGAGAATTCTCCGGTTTCCCGATTCCTCTTTATAAATGTCCTTAGATTTCATCAAACAAGCAATTTTCGCTCAAACCATATTCCCCGGGTTTATCACCAACTGCCCAGCGAATGGCTTCTGCCGTGCGTTTGCCAACACCGGGCACACCGAGCAAATCCTCAATACTTGCGGATAAAACTGCTTCTATGGAACCGAATGATTCCAGTAGCTTTTTTGCTCTATCCGGTCCCACGCCAGGTAAGCCTTGCAAAATGTGAATTTGTGTTCGGTGTTTTCCTTTTGGACGGACGCCGTGCCGGGGCAGCGCACCGTTTGCAATTGCCATAAACTGGTTGGCGGCGTAGATCATTAGTTTAGCGGATTCTTGCGGATTTAATGCCCGTAAAATCGGAATTCCCAAAACCATACTGAGGCTGATCAATGCACCTTGAATAGCTTCCCGGCGCATGTTGGTTCCGGTTAGATCTCTGGCGGTGCCTTCTAAAATTAACGCGCATCTTTTGGACGAACTCACCAGCCGGGTTGCCTGGCGAAACAATCTACCGTCTTTAATTGAAGTAGCAAAATCGCGCAGGGTTTTTCTTTCAAAAAGGAGTTGGTTGTTTATTTCGTAGTCGCCGAGGGGAAGGGTTTCGATTGTGACATCGACATTTTCATTTGCTTTTAAGGCTTCTATTACCCCGCTTTTACTTTCGCGGTAGTCGGCAAGAATTGAAATTAAAGTTGTTTGCTGCTTTTTTTGAAATAATGAATGGTTCATATCACCAAAGAAAATGCCGTAAGAATATGAGGCGCTATGTGTTGCTTACCTCATAGGTTTTAAGGCTATTTTTTGCGTTTTGATAAAGAATATAAATGGTTTGTATTTAATGGGCAAGTATTAGATATATCAGGGGTGGTTGTTAGATTCACACTATGGAACCACCCCTGCGTCGTTCTCTGAACGCTTCACGACACTGCCCCCTCCTTAAAAAAGGCGGGGAATTTAAGTATTTGCTAAACTTATCTCATCTCAGCAAAATCATCTTTCGCACCTGATGAAAATTACGAACCTTTCCGGCAGTGCTTTTTGCGGAAACCTGGTAGATATAAACTCCGCTGGCCATTTGCACGCCATGCTCATTGCGGCCATCCCAGGCAGCCTGGTAAATTCCGGGTGTGAATTTGCGATCTACCAGCGTGCGGACTCTTTGCCCTAATATATTGTAAATGTTCAGCTTGATGTCGCTAACCGCCGGAACGTGGAAACGGATGTTGGTTTCCGGGTTAAAGGGATTGGGAAAGTTTTGCTCCAGGGAAAACGCCATGGGAATGGTGTTGCTAACCGGATCATCAATCGCAGAAGTAAAGGTGACGAACACTTCTATCGTATCGGAAGCGGCTGCACTCTCCGGGTCGGTAGCTTGAACGCCCATCAGCACTTTTCCGTAAAACCCGTTGTTGGAGGTCAAGGTTAATTCGCCGGTTTCCGCATCAAAATCTCGCTCTAAGGAGTCGTTGTCAGCCGTAAATTCGTAGGCCAATTCTTCGTCGGCAGTTTCCGCATCGCTTACGTAATCCCAAATGTTGATGGTTAAAAGGGAGTCTTTCCAAAACCAGAGGGAATCGGGCAGGCTCTCGAAAAGCGGTGTATCGTTAACGGGCGTAAATTCGACATTAAAAATATCGCTGCCGGATGCCCCGCTGGGATCAACGGCGTTGACGGTGATTATCCCGCTGCCAAAATAATTCAACTCGGTAGTTAATAGCAGCGAATCGCCGCTGATCAGGGGTAGAATTTTCGGATTATCGCTGGAAGCGGAAAACGTTAATGCGGTAGCGTTTTCCGGGTCTCTAAATACATCGAACAAATTATCGGAAATAATATGCGGGCCGCTGTCTTCTGCAAAAACCTGGTTTTCGATGGGATTATCCACAACCGGCGGCGCGCTGCGGACGGACACGCTGATGGTATCCCGCGCGGAACCGCCGCCGCCATCGGTAACGGTAAACTTCACCGAAAAAACGCCAAAGCTATCGCTGCTGGCGGTAAAAGTAGCCAAATTGGATTGAGCATTGATTGAAATTTGTAAATCCGCGGGATCGACCAGAGTGCGTTC
>CAXHHS010001061.1:0-2601 GCA_964015645.1 uncultured bacterium | reverse complement strand
TACACCAAGAAGCTCGTCGGCAGCGTCAGATGTGTATAAGAGACAGCCCTGATACCTCTCAAAACGGCGGATGGGCAATCCGCCGTTTTTTTATACAAGACAAAAGGATGGCGTGTAAAAATTTAATTGGCTAAATTCAGGCTATTTTTCTAACGCGGAAGTGTTCGCGTAGCATAAACCTCCCGGAGGTTCAAATGTCGCGTATTGATAACGCTTCGTGATATTGTTCACCTCTATTTTTGAATTTAAGTGGGGCTTAAAACCTCCGGGAGGTTTACGAATACGAGTTACAATATAAACCGGGATCGTTTTGTGAAAGCCAAAGCAGCCACAATACTCATAGTGGATGATGAACGGAACATCCACTATTCCTTCGAAAAATTATTATCTCCCAATTACAATTTGCTTAGCGCGCATTCGGCAGCGGAAGGCATAAAAATATTGCAATCCAAACAGCCGGATGTGATAGTAATGGACATCCAAATGCCCGGAATGAGCGGCCTGGATGCGTTGAAAAAAATGCAGGAAATCGATGCCCGCGTTCCGGTGGTAATGATGACCGCCTTCGGCACAATGGCTACCGCTATCAAGGCTATGAAATACGGCGCTTACGAATATTTATTAAAACCACCGGATGTAAACCGGTTGCGAAAAATCATCGAAAAAGCATACCAAACCAGCGACCGGATGCGGCGGCAGGTACATGTTGCACCCGGTGCCCCAAATGAAAAGGATGGCAGCGGAGATGTCATCATCGGCGCTTCGGAGGCGATGCAGGAAGTCTATAAGCTAATTGGGCAGGTCGCAGCGCAAGATGTTACAGTACTCATTCGTGGAGAAAGTGGCACCGGGAAAGAATTGGTTGCGAGGGCGATTTATCAGCACAGCAAACGATCCAAAAAACCGTTTTTGGAAGTCAATTGCGCTGCGCTGCCGGAAAATTTATTGGAATCCGAACTTTTCGGTTATGAAAAAGGCGCTTTTACCGGGGCGATGCAACGGCATATCGGGAAATTTGAACAAGTGCACAACGGCACGCTATTTTTGGATGAAATCGGTGAAATGTCGCTGCCAACCCAGGCCAAAATCCTGCGGGTTATTCAACAGGGCGAGTTTAGCAGGGTTGGCGGAAACGAAACCATTCGCAGCGATGTTCGCCTGCTCTGCGCCACCAACCGGAATTTGGAAGAAGCCATCAAAACCGGGCAATTTCGGGAAGATTTGTATTACCGCTTAAATGTTATCACCATCCAATTGCCGAAACTCCAAGAGCGAAAAGAAGATATTCCGGTTTTAGTGAGTTACTTTATCAATCGCTACAGCCGGGAAAGCGGCAAGAATATTGAGGGCATCGATGCAACTGTATTAAAAACATTGCAAGAGTCTCCCTGGCCGGGCAACGTGCGCCAATTGGAAAACTGCATTCGCCGGGCGGTGGTACTGGCAAAGGGAACGACCATCGTTTCCGATGATTTGGAGTTGGAAAATGCCTTGGGAGAAATAAGCCAATCGACGAACCAGGAAGATGAAGATGCGCTGGATAAAATCCTTGATAATATTTTAAACGGCAAAAGCAATATCAACCTCTGGTCCGTAACAGAAAAAAAACTAATAACCAAAGCGCTGGAAAAAACCGGCGGCAACCAGGTGCGGGCAGCAAAACTATTGGGCATTCATCGCAATACGCTGCGAAACCGGATTGAGAAATACGGGTTGGGAGGCAGATTCACTCAAAATTAGCACCCTTCGATACGCCGAACGTATTTTGTTCGGCGTATCGAAGGGTGCGATAGATGCTCACCGCCCCTTCGATACGCGATTTTAACTACAAAATCGCTACTCAGGATGCTGATAAAGTAGAAGCCTCTACACCCCAAACTGCGTCAAATGATGATCCAAATGTTTATACATGCTCCAGCCTTTTTCCTCATAACTCATCGTTCCAAACAGTGGGTGAATAATTTTTTCCGCCTGTTCTTGATTCGTGTTTACAAACTTATCCAATGCATCGAGCAGACGTTTTTTTTCCGCTTCGAAGTCGCGGTTGGATGTTTGTAAATATTGCGGATGAGTTTGGGTGCTTTTGGGATAGGGCTTTTCGCCGACTACCATTTTCCGAATCATCCCTTTAAACAATTTTGCAATAAAGGGAGTATTTTCCAACGCCCTTCCGTTGGCAACTTCCAAAATTTCCGCGCAATGAGAAAACATTTGGGCTGTGCTCATCTTTCCCCATTGCGGGCGATTTTCGTGCGATAGTTTTTCAATTCGATTCAGGCAATCCTGGTAAACCTCCTGTGAATAAAGGCTTTTTTTTACCAGCTTTTCCATTCGGTATTCCTCCTGTGTTTTTACGGACTCCTCTTTGTTTAATAGTCAGTTTAGCGATTTCTCCAGTAATTTTCAAAAAGAAAATGAAACATCTCCAGGGTCAATTATCCCCAATTCATTACGAGGAAAAATCGATTACTATTCACAATTAAAAAAAATCACTTAAAAATGAAACTTATTTTCTCTACTTCCGAATAGAAATCAGTTTGAACGGAAATTGAAACCGAATAGGGAACGACATGAAACTCCTATCCAGATCCGAAGAAATCA
>CAXHHS010001060.1:0-2610 GCA_964015645.1 uncultured bacterium | reverse complement strand
CGCTCAAATTGAGATCGTTCGTAATGCGCTCGGTTTTTAAATCCAGGAATGTCAAATTACCATCGAGCGATCCCAACACTAATATGCTATCCTTGTTTTGCACCATTGCCGTAAGTTTATGGCTAAACATGCCATCAGCAGCATTAAATATTTTTGATTCCCCTGATTCCAAATTTTGAATCAACAGGCCACCAGTTGTGGCAGAATAAATCGTGTTATTATCAATCCGAATATCGGAGGGAGTGTTCATGTGGGTAATAACATCAATCTGAAATTGAATGGTCTGGGCCATCGCTAAGGATGTAAAAACAATTAGAAATCCCAAAAAAAACATATTTTTGATAAACTGCATTCAAATCCTCAATTTTGTCATACTGAACACTTCGGCTCCGCTCAGTGTGCCATTGCGATCATCCTGAGTGGAGCCGGCACGAAGTGCTCCCTGCGGGAAAGGATGAAAACGTTAAAAAGTAATTTACAAAGTACTAAACCCGCAAAATTTAATTTATATCCACAAAAAAAACAATTCTGTATGATGAAATATTATTTCATCTTTTTCAATAAGTCTACCATTTCGATAGCGGCAAGTACAGCGTCCCAGCCTTTGTTTCCGGCTTTTGTACCGGCTCTTTCGATAGCCTGCTCAATTGTGTCGGTAGTGATAATGCCAAAAAGAACAGGAACCTCAGTTGCCAGGGATACAGATGTAATACCATTCGCTGCCGCCGAGGCAACAAAATCGAAATGCGGTGTAGCTCCGCGAATGACTGCGCCGAGACAAATAACGGCATCGAATTTTCCGCTTTTGGCAGCCTTTTGTGCTGCTAATGGGATATCGAATGCCCCGGGAACCCAATAAACCGTAACATCTGATTCTTTACCTTGATGCCGGTAGAAACAATCCAAAGCGCCATCCAGCAAACTTTGGCAGATAAATTCGTTGAATCGCCCTACAACAATGGCGATTTTAAGATTCTTTGCAGATAGATTTCCCTGGATTTGTTCCGGCATCTGTTTCTCCTTTAAGAGTGAGAGTTTAGTGAATTCAATGGTAAATTGAAAGTGAAATATCGGGTAACAGGAAAGCAGGCAAGGAATAGTAGGCAGTAGGCAAATACAACTCTTAAATTTGCTTACTGCCCACTTTGCCTATTGCTTATTCAGCACATTTACTTTTCCCATTCTCCGATGTGGCAAGAATATGCCCCAGCTTTTTCTCTTTTGTAAGCAAGTATCTTTCATTCGCAGGGTTGGCGTCTACTAAAATCGGAACTCTTTCGACAACTTCAATATTATGGCGGGTTAATTCTTCTATTTTTCGAGGATTGTTAGTCATTAATCGTACTTTTCGAATACCCAAATCTTTTAGCATTTGGGCTGCAAACCAGTATTCTCGCAGGTCAGCCTTAAAGCCAAGCGCTTCGTTGGCCTCAACTGTATCCTTGCCATCATCCTGGAGTTTATAAGCCAGGATTTTATTCGCCAATCCAATGCCTCGTCCCTCCTGGCGCAAATACAATACAGCACCTCTCCCTGTTTCTTCAATCCGGTGCATAGCGATATGAAGTTGATCGCCACAGTCGCAGCGCATAGACCCTAGAATATCCCCCGTGAGACATTCCGAATGGATTCGAATGAGCACCGGTTCTCCATCGTCAACATTACCTTTTACCATTGCGAGATGGTTTTCCTGGGAATCCAAAGTGCTTTCATAAAGATGCAAGTGAAAATTGCCATGGGAAGAGGGCAAATCGACGTCAGTAATTTTCCGCACAAGCGTTTCGCTGCGCAATCGATAGTTGACAATATCACGCACGCTGCCAATTTTGAGCCCAAATTCTTCCGCAATTTTGATGAGTTTCGGCAATCTCGCCATTGTACCGTCATCGTCTAAAATTTCGCACAAAACACCGGATGGCGTCATACCAGCAGCTTTTGCAATATCAACAACCGCTTCAGTGTGGCCGGGGCGAGCCAGCACACCACCGGAATTTGCAACTAGCGGAAAAAGATGCCCGGGGCGAGCGAGGTCTTCCGGTGTCGCATTTGGGTCAATCATTTTTTGCACTGTCACCGCGCGATCAAAAGCAGAAATTCCGGTGGTTGTGCCTTCCACAGCATCGACACTGACCGTAAAGGCGGTACCAAGCAGTGCGGAGTTATTGGAAACCATTGGCGCTAATTGCAATTGTTTCGCGCGTTCTTCCGTAATGGAGAGGCATACCAACCCGCGACCATATTTTGCCATAAAATCAATCGCCTGCGGCGTCACACGCTCGGCGGCGAGAATAAAGTCGCCTTCGTTTTCGCGGTCTTCGTCATCTATCAAAATGAGGATTTCACCTTTTTTGAATAGCTCTATTGCTTCTGCTGCGGTTACAAAAACCGATGTTTGTTCACCCGGTTTATCCGAATGTATTTTGTCGATCATCTATGGTCTCCTTCCGGTTTAGGCAATTTTATGAAATTTTCGATATATTTTGCGATCATATCAACTTCGATATTAACAGTGCTGCCAGGGGGTTTGAATTGAAGATTTGTAACTTGTGCGGTGTGCGGTATAATATCTGTCTCTTATACACATCTGACGCTGCCGACGAGCTTCTTGGT
>CAXHHS010001059.1:0-2617 GCA_964015645.1 uncultured bacterium | reverse complement strand
AGCGTATTCAATACCAATAGAATCGCAGCGGCACAGTTGTTGACCACGAGTGCCGCTTCTGCGCCGGTTATCAAGCACAGCAATTCCTCCACATGCTGATGCCGATTTCCCCGCCGCCCGCTGTTTAAATCGATTTCCAGGTTGGTATAATTTTCGGCGGAATCGGTAATGGCTTGCAGAGCAAGTTTTGCCAGCGGCGCACGCCCCATGTTGGTGTGTAAAATAATGCCGGTGCCATTCACCACTCGCTTTAAACTTGGTTGCGAAAGTTTTTCCAAACGCGCCAAAATATTGCGTTGCAGCGTTTGTGGAATTGTTTCTTCGGAATGGTTTTTCCCATTTGCGATTGAAGCGCGCAAAGCAACAATCTCTTCCCGGATGATCTGTTTTAAATATCGAGAGTGAATATTATAGGATTGAAAATCAGGAGATTGCAACAACTCCTGGACAGATGGAATGGCGCGATAGGTGGTTTTGATACTCATACTTGAAAGAATCTAAAGCCCGATTACCTTTATTTCTTTAAAATCTTTGATATTAAAGGTCGCTATTTGTTCAATGTTATTCGCTAAGCTGATACCGGCAATTTCATAATCATGAATCTTAAGGCCTGTTGGTTTATATTTTTCCAATAACTCCTTGAATTTTGTAAATGTTGATTTGGAAGGATAAAGGATTTTCAAAATTTTCTCAAAATCCTTTGTTGATGATAACGCATCCTCTGTAGACAATGAAATATTCGGATTTCTTTAACAACCGTTAAGAATTCCACTAAATTCTTGGAAGACGTATATAACTGATAGTTTGCATTAAATAAGAATTGGTGAGAGCTTTTATAAAATTGAGAATCTTCATCGATTGCATATACCAGGATATTGGTATCTACTAAAACCTTATTCATACGCGCTTTCGCGAATGTTTATATCATCAAATTGGCCTTTTAATTTAAATGTATGAAGTTTCCGCTTTTCCGATCTAAGTGTTCTTATAGAATTAATAAATTTATAAACCTCTTCTAATAAATTATCCGGAAGTTTATCGATCTCCGCTTTTAATGTTTCTTTGGTAATCACTTTTTACCTCACTTTACAATTTCACTTCGGCTTAATATACATTTATTTCCGCGCACTTTCAACTGTGGCAAGTTTTTTCGTTTTGACTGTGCCAATTCTTTACTCTAATTCTATTCGCAGATGGTCTATCAGCCGTTTTGCCGTGATTTTCAATTCAGGTCTTACATAATAAAAAGTCAATGCACTCGATTTCAATGCTAAAAATTCAATCGAATTTAAAACAATTTTACTTGCTTTTGCAATATTTTCTATTGGGACAGCGAACACCTTTGGAGTAAAATGTACTAATTCATTTCGAAACTTGGTAATCCATACAATCGATTCAACATCTCTAACCCTTTCATTAACCCTCCGGCAACTCTTTCTTTATCGCCAAATTACGCTTGGTTCTTTCAATCCGAACTTTCAGAATGCGATTTTTGGCAATTTCTTCTACTACAAATTGATAGCCATTGTAGCGAGTGCTTTCCTTTTCCTCCGGTAGCGCGCCTAACAAATTTAAGATAAACCCGCTAATGGTTTCCACACCTTCTTCTGTCGGCAGGTTCAAATTCAGTTCTTCGTTGATTTCTTCCAGGGACATGCGGCCATCCACCAAAAAGGTGTTTTCATCAACTTTGCTGTACAGCGGCGGCTCTTTATCGTATTCATCTTGAATTTCGCCGACAATTTCTTCGATGACATCCTCCAGCGTTACCAGCCCGGATACACCGCCATATTCATCTACCACCAGCGCCATGTGAATACGGTCGCGTTGAAATTCGCGCAGTAAATCGTCGATCATTTTTTGCTCCGGTACAAAATACGGCGAACGGGCCAACCGTTTTAAATCGATACGTTCCCGGCGGCGTTTGCTGAGCAATGGCAGCAAATCCTTCAAATACAAAATACCGATGATGTTATCGATGCGCCCTTTATAAACCGGGATTCGCGAAAGCAGTTTCTTTTTCACCAATGCCATCAATTCTGTAAGACCGGTATTTACTTCCACGCAAACCATGTCAGTTCGAGGTATCATAATTTCTTTTACAGTGGTTTCCCCGAACTCAAAAATGCTGTGGATCATTTCTTTTTCATCTTTTTCCAATGTGCCGTGTTCTTCTCCCACTTCTACCAGTGTTTTCAGTTCACCTTCGGTAAGGTTGGTTTTATCCTCGGAAAACCCGACGGCATATTGCACCAAACGGGTAAAGCGCGCTAACAAGTAGGTGATGGGATAAAATACGTAGAAGACCATTATTAAAAAGATGCCGGAAATGCGCGCATAGGTGATCGGGTTGCGTACTGCAATCACTTTCGGAATAATTTCGCTAGAAATCAAAATGACCAGGGTAACTGCCACAATATCGAGAAGAATAACGATTTCGTGATTCCAACCGAAGGCAATTGCAAAACGGGTTGTTAGAATAGCTGCCAGCGAAGCAATTGTAATATTCACAATCGTATTGCCGACTACGATTGTAATCATTAATTGGCGTGGCAGGCGTAATAAATCCGCAATCCGGCGTTCGCTAGCACGGGCAGAGTTGCGAAGAGCTTCGATA
>CAXHHS010001058.1:0-2620 GCA_964015645.1 uncultured bacterium | reverse complement strand
CTATCAAAAAACGCACCAATTTAAAGCGGTTTCATAATTATGTCAAATGCTTATTTAAAAATCCTAAATCAAATCTGCAATAGAGCCAAAACCCGGGTCGAACAATCGCTGGTAGGTTCGGATGGCAAAGCCGTCGGTCATACCGGCGATGTGGTCGCATAAAATACGCATTTTTTGCTGCTCTTCCGAAAGCTGAGTTACCAATTTATGGGTAACTTCCGGCAATAAAATGAATTTGGGCGATGCGGTCTGCAAATAGGTTTCCGTAAATGCTGAAAAAATTTTTTCAAGAATAAATTTCCACTTGTATTTTAACTGCTGCAATTGCTGTGAATCGAACACGATATCAAAAGCAATTTTTTTGTAGAGATTGGCTTCCTTCCAGGCTTCCGGCGCAATCTCCAATTTAAAGCGGTAGCGATTGGTTTGCTCGCTCATAAAATTACAGCGCTCACTAAGCCGGCAGGCTTCGATAAATTTACCAATTTTTTGAGAGAAGGTACGCTCAACGGTTCCCGCTTTCATTGTTTCGATAATTGCTTCTAAGAGCTTCGCCTCGCTGGAATTCAAATCATTTGCTTCGCCCCATTTTTCCAGGTGCGGGCGGGTAATAAAACGGGCATGGATGCCGTCGATAATGTCGTTGAGGGAATACGCGGTATCATCCGCCCAATCCATAATCTGGCATTCCAGGCTGCGAAAGTGATTTAGCTTTTTGCCGGGCGTTAATTCCGCGGGAAAGGGATGGCCGCCATAAACGAACTCCAGGTACGGCGTTTGATCGTCGTAAATAAAATAACGATCCGGTTGGTTTAACTGCTGCATCGCAGTTTTGTATTTTAAAACGCCGTCAATTAGCGCACGGGCAGGATTCATACCGGTGCGCTGGGGGCCATCGGGATAAATAATTTCCGTTAATATTCGCAACGTTTGGGCGTTGCCTTCAAAACCGCCGTGGCTGCGCATCAGGCGATTCAAAGTGCTTTCCCCGGAATGCCCAAAGGGTGGATGGCCAAGGTCGTGCGCCAGGCAAACGGCTTCTACCAAATCGGGGTCGATAAAAAAATCATCGCCTAACAACGCGCTTTGGTGTTGAAGATGGTGGCAGATCGAGCGGCCAATTTGGGCCACTTCAATGGAATGCGTCAAACGCGTGCGGTAAAAATCATATTCACCGGGAAGAAAAACCTGGGTTTTCGATTGCAACCGCCGCAAGGCCGAGCTGTGGATAATCCGGTCGCGGTCGCGCTGAAACGGCGTACGATAATCCTCGCTTTTGCGGGTGGCGAAAAACTCGCAATCGAATGTGTTGTAAAAGCGATTGCCTTTTATGGGGAATTCGCTCATGGGTTGAATACCTTTTTGAGGATAATATAAGAAATGATAGCTACAACATGCAAGTTCATGGGAGTGTGGCGAGAGTGAAATAAAATTTGATCGATCCTAAATCACCAAATGTTTATTCATACCGCAACGCTTTCACCGGGTTTGCTAACGCCGCTTTAATCGCCTGGTAACTCACCGTAAGTACCGCAATCATTATTGCCAGCCCACCTGCCATAGCAAACACCAACCACCCAACTTCAATGCGGTAGGCAAAACCTGCCAGCCAGCGATTCATGGCAAACCAGGCCAACGGTAAAGCGATGAAATTAGCGACCAAAACTAATGCCAGGAAATTCCGAGATAACAGGCCAATTAATCCCGGCACGGATGCCCCCAACACTTTGCGAATACCAATTTCCTTTGTCCGCTGTTGGGTAGAAAATGCCGCCAGGCTAAACAATCCCAGGCAGGCGATCAAAATAGCCAGCGCGGAAAAAATCGTAAACAAGCCGCCAACTTTTTCTTCCGATTGGTATTGGCGGTTGTAGAATTCATCCATAAAAAAATATTCGAATGGTCGATTGGGCACCAATTCCCGCCATATCGTTTCCAAGCCTGCCAATGTTTGTTGCATATTTTGCGGAGCAATTTTCAATGAAATGAACTGAAACCAGGATGGTTTTATGTGCATCAACATCGGGGCTATTTGATGTTGCAGCGATGCCTGGTGAAAATCTTTAACCACACCGACCACACGCCCCGCTTTCCCCGGCCAGCCCCAGGTGATTTTTTTGCCAATGGCATTTTCTGCCGCGCCCCAGCCGAGGCTGGCAATCGCTGCTTCGTTCAAAATAAACCCGGCATCCTCATCGGTGGAAAAATTCTTTGAAAAATTTCGCCCGGCGGCCATTTCCATGCCATATGTTTCGATAAAATCATAATCGATGGTTAGTGTTTTGATGCCCTGGGTTTCATTTTTATCCATGCCTTCCGGAATATACACAATTTCGCCCACCGTTCTCCCGGGAACCGAAGATGCCACCGCTGCTGACAACACCCCGGGATCGTTCAAAAACGCCTGTTTGATGATTTCATAACGGTCCGGCAAATCCTCGACGCTTTGCGCCGGAATGGTGATGACCTGTTCTTGCTCGAAGCCCAGTTTGGCATCTCGCATAAATTGAAGCTGCTGGTAAACCACCATCGTTCCGGCAATCAGTATCACTGAAATTGTGAATTGAAAAATAACCAGCCCGCTGCGCAAGCGCGATGCCTGGCTGCCGGAAGCTCGCCA
>CAXHHS010001057.1:0-2631 GCA_964015645.1 uncultured bacterium | reverse complement strand
TGCCGGGATTAATGGCGGCATCGGTTTGAATAAAATCTTCGTACTGGGTTAAACCAACACCGGTGCGGCCTTTCGCGCTTACGATACCGGCAGTAACGGTATGGGCAAATTGTTCGCCGAGCGGGGAGCCAACGGCAAGCACCCATTGGCCAACACGAATTTCATCAGAGTTGCCCAGGTTTACGGACGGCAAACTCGATGCATCGATTGAGATGACAGCAAGATCGGTTCTCGGATCCCGGCCTTTTACTTCGGCGGCAAATTCTCGCCCGTCAATCAGCCGGACAACAATGTCATCCGCATTTTCGATGACATGATTATTGGTTAAAATAATGCCATCGGATTGAACCAAAACACCGGAGCCTAATCCCTGCTGTTTAAAGCCTTCCTGGGGATACATTCGCCGGAAAAAGTCTTCAAACGGCGAGCCGCTAAAAGGGCTTCGCTGGCGGCCAGAAACAACGGTTTCGGTTGAAATGGTTACCACTGCCGGATTCACTTTCTCCGCAACATCTGCAAAGGCATTTCCCAGGGCGTTTAACGCTGTTGTGGAACCGGCGCCAACATCGGGATCAGTATCAGGTTCGGTGTTGCCGCTGGCGGATTCTTCTAATGCCGGGGGATTGGCGCTAATGTCGCCGGTAAATCCTAAACCGGCTGCGAGTATCAATCCGATTACAATGCCGGATAGCAATAATAAAATGTTCAGGTTACTAAGGTTTTTCCTACTCATGTGATGTTTCCTTCTGTTAAAGTTGAGTAAATATTGAGTTCATTCTACCACTGCCGCTCCTTGCGGAGCAAAACAAACGAAATGGCACAAAAAGGAATATGAAATGTATCGTTCTATTTTCTCGTGCCTTCTCCGGTATTTATGACTCTTTATGCTCTCATAAAGTTTTGTTGAATGCAAGATTTTACGCAATCGCCTCTTTTACGCGTGGCACAATTTTCGAAAACGCCATCTTTGTACCATTATAATCGACTTTTATGGTATCTTTTTTCGTTACCCTGCCGGCCAGAATTTCTTTTGCCAGCTGATCGATTACTTTGCGTTGAATCGCACGTCGCAGCGGGCGAGCGCCAAAAGAGGGATCGTACCCAATGTTGACTAAATACTCTTTGGCTGCATCGGTCAGTATAATTTTGATGGCCTGATCCGCTAACTGTTTATGAATGCGTCGAAGCTGCAAATCAACAATCTTTTTCATGTGCTCGCGCAGAAGGCTGTGGAAAACAATAATTTCATCGACACGATTAATAAATTCCGGGCGAAGCTGCTGGTGTAGCAACTCCATCACTTCTCGCTGAATTTCCAGGAAAATTTCTTCGCGATTATCTTCCGTAACGTGGCGAGATTTTTCCAAAATCAAATGCGCGCCGATGTTGGAGGTCATAATAATAATGGTATTTTTAAAATTGACCACGTGGCCTTTGTTATCCGTTAGCCGCCCATCTTCTAACACTTGCAGCAAGATGTTGAATACTTCCGGGTGGGCTTTTTCGATTTCATCTAACAGTACAACGGAGTAGGGGCGGCGGCGAACGGCCTCGGTTAGCTGGCCGCCTTCATCGTAGCCAACATAGCCCGGCGGCGCCCCGATAAGACGGGAAACCGCGTGGCGTTCCATATATTCCGACATGTCGATGCGCACCATGGCGTTTTCATCATCAAACAGAAATTCCGCCAATGCGCGGGCAAGCTCGGTTTTCCCGACGCCGGTGGGGCCGAGGAAAATAAATGAACCGATGGGGCGGTTCTGGTCTGCCAAACCGGCACGGGAACGGCGGATGGCATTGGCAACTTCTTCCACTGCCTCGGACTGCCCCACCACTCTTTCCGAAAGCCGTTCTTCAATGCGCAGTAATTTTTCCCGCTCGCTTTCTAACATTCGCGAGATGGGGATACCGGTCCAGCGCGAGATGATGTCGGCTATTTGTTCTTCATCCACTTCTTCTCGCAGCATTTTGTGATTGGTTTGTGTTTTTTGCAGCTTTTCGGTCCATTCACTCACGTCCTTTTCTAACGATGGAATTTTACCGTATTTGATCTCTGCAACGTGTTCCAAATCGCCTTCGCGTTCGCTTTTTTCCATTGCGATACGTAGTCTCTCGATTTCCGCTTTGCTGGTTCGGATGTGCTGAATAGTTTCTTTTTCCATTAGCCAGTGGGCGTGGAGTTTGTTGCGTTCTTCCCGCAAGTTTGCCAGCGTTTCTTCCACCTTTTGCAAACGCGTTTGGGTTTCGCGATTTTTTTCTTTGCGCATCGCCATCTGCTCAATTTCCAACTGTTTGATGCGGCGTTCAATTTCATCTAAATCCTCCGGTAGAGAATCGACCTCGATGCGCAAGCGGGCAGCGGCTTCATCAATGAGGTCGATGGCTTTATCCGGCAACCGGCGGTCGGTAATGTAGCGATTGGAAAGTGTTGCTGCGGAAATCAACGCTGCATCGGTGATTTTAACGCCGTGATGCACCTCGTACTTTTCTTTTAACCCGCGCAGCATGGAAATCGTGTCTTCAACCACCGGTTCATCTACCAAAATCGGCTGAAAGCGCCGTTCCAATGCGGCGTCTTTTTCGATATACTTGCTGGACTCATAAATAGTAGTTGCGCCAATGCAGTGAATC
>CAXHHS010001056.1:0-2635 GCA_964015645.1 uncultured bacterium | reverse complement strand
GAGTTGGCGTTTTAGCTCGATGGGAATATCACACTTCGGGGCATTGCGATAGGGCGTTTTATCATAAGTAGAAAACCCGCGATGAATCGCGCCGAGGCGTTTGATACCGGCATTGTTCAAACGCTCCAGCGCACCGATCCAAAGCTGCAAATCGGGATTAACGGGATTTTTAACCCATACCGGAACATCCACCCCGCGCAAGGCGTCGGCAACATCCTGCACTGAAAACGGGTTCGCAGTAGTGCGCGCTCCAATCCAAAGAACGTCGATACCAAATTTTAATGCTTCGTAAACATGGTTGGTATTGGCAACTTCCACAGCGGTTTTTAAACCGGTTTCTTTTTTAACGGTTTTTAACCATTGCAACGCCGGAACGCCAATGCCTTCGAAGGCATTCGGGCGGGTGCGCGGTTTCCAAACACCGGCGCGAAATACAGATACACCATGAATTTTTTGTAATTCCCTGGCGGTTTGCAGCACCTGTTCTTCCGACTCGGCGCTGCATGGCCCGGCAATAATTAATGGCCGGCCATTTTGCGAAACCCACTGCCTGTGGGATTCGATACTGAGTTGGGGCTGTTTTTTGCTCATGATGACACCTTTTTATCGTTTAAAGTTTTGAGTTTCGGGTTTTGAGTTTTGCAAAGCGCATGGCGCAGAGCACTTTCCCAAATTGTTATAATCAACTTTAGATCACTTCTAACTTTAGGCCACTTTCAAACTTTTTATGACTTCCATTTCCGAATCCGCTCAACCGCTTGCTGCAATCGCTCTTCCGGCGCACAAAGCGATACGCGGATAAACCGCTCGCCGTTGCTGCCAAAAATTTTTCCCGGGGCGATGAAGATGCCGGCTTCGTACAACAGTTCATCTAGAAATACCTCTACATCGTCAATATGATCCGGGGCTTTCGCCCAAACAAACATGCCAGCGGTTTCTTTTTGATAAGAGCAGTTTAAGCTATCTAAAAGCTTGCAAACTATTTTTTTTCTTTGAGAATACTGTTGATTTTGCTGTTGATGCCATTCGGCAGAATTTTGCAGCGCGCTAACAGCGGCCTTTTGCAGCGGCAAAAACATGCCGGAGTCGAGATTACTTTTCACCTTCAGAATCGCGTCGATGTAATCGCGATTGCCAATGGCCATTCCAATTCGCCATCCAGCCATGTTGTGGGATTTGCTGAGGGAGTTGAGTTCCAGGCAACAATCGAACGCGCCATCAGCATTGAAAATACTCAGCGGGTTGGGATTGAGAATGAGACTGTAAGGATTATCATGGCAAATCAAAATATGATGCCGGCGGGCAAACGCTACAAGTTGTTGAAACGCAGCAATATTCGCCACTGCGCCGGTTGGCATGTGCGGGTAGTTGATCCACATTATTTTTACCCGCGAAAGATCGTTGTTCTGCAAGGCATCGAGGTTGGGCAGCCAGTTGCTTTTTTCTGTCAAATCGTAAAAGACTGGTTCTGCGCCGACGATCCGGGCGGCAGCAGGATAAGCCAGGTAGCCGGGGTTCGGCGTTAATACCCGGTCGCCGGGGTTTAGAAACGCCATCGAAATATGAAAAATACCTTCTTTCGAGCCGATTAGCGGTAATAACTGAACCGTAGAATCGACCGTTACACCATAAGTTCTCTGGTACCAATCCGCCATCGCTTTTCGTAAATCCGGGATACCGCGATAGGGCTGGTAACCGTGATTTCCCTCTAAAAACGCTTGCTCGCTAAGGGTTTGCACCGTTTCCTGCGAGGGAAACATATCCGGGTTGCCAATCCCGATATTGATAATATCGCGGCCCTCGCTAATTAAGCGGCGAACTTCCTGCAGTTTGCGGGAAAAATAATATTCCTCAACCTGCGACAGCCTGCTGGCGGGCGGGATGATCATAGGGAATCACTCCTGCTTCGTAAACGCCTAAAACTTTTAGCGCTTTACAAAACGATTGCGTTTGCTCGATAGCGTGAAAAAAATCATCTTTTTGCTCCCATTCCATATCGATATGAAACGCATATTCGTTGGGCAGCCCGGGAATGGGAATCGATTGAATTAAAGTCATGTTGATGTTGTTGAGACGAAAGACATTCAGCGCATCTACCAGGGAGCCTACCCGGTGGCTAACGCGAAAATTGATCGACGCTTTATTACCAAAGTGCCCGTTTTTTTCTTCCCGGCGAATGAGCACTAAAAAGCGGGTGTAATTCTGTTTTAAGTTTTCGATGTCTTCCGCCAAAATGCTCAGTTGATAGCGATTCGCGGCCATTTTGCTGGCAATTGCTGCTACATCTTTTAGATTGTGCTTGCGGATTTCATAAGCGCTGGTGGCTGTATCAGTCGCTTCGATACTGCGAATGTAGGGATGGCTTTCCAAAAAATCGCTGCACTGCAACAAGGCCATCGGGTGGGATTTGATGAATTTGATGTCATCAATCGTCTGCCCTGGCAACGCCATTAAGTTTTGCTCGATGCGCAAATAGGTTTCGCCAACAATGTAAAGCGGGTATTCTTCCAACAGCGAATAATTTGGCAGAATGCTGCCCACCAGGGTATTTTCTACCGCCATCATGGCCATATCGACTTCTTTCTCAACCAGCGCATCGCAAAGCTGGCGAAATGATCGGCATTCTCGCAAACCA
>CAXHHS010001055.1:0-2636 GCA_964015645.1 uncultured bacterium | reverse complement strand
GGATTATACAGTTCGAAAAACAGGCCGTACAAGCCGATAATAAATAGGATATAGGCAATGGTGGGATCGCTGATTTTATCGAGGATTTTGAAGCGCAGTGGCATTTCGATAAACAATACATCTGCGCCGGCAGTTTCCAATTTGATGGTTCCGCTGGTCGTTTCGGCTTCTTTTCCATCGGTTAACACCAGCAGACTGTCTAACGATGGCGCGATCAGATCAATCACGTTCAGCTTAAGCGCTTCCGATGCGGTGATAGAAGCGGCTTCCGTTACTGCCGTTTCCGCCCACTCGATATTTCGTTTGCGTTCTTCAGCAATGCTTTTGATGAAGGCTACCGCGTCGTTGGTGGCTTTACGCATCATCACCGAATTCATGCTATCGTTTTGCGCCATCATCGACACCACGCTGGCGGCACCGATGTTGGTTCCGGGCGCCATTGCCGCAATATGCCCGGCCATGGTGATAAACGTTCCGGCAGAGGCGGCTCGCGCACCGGAGGGGGAAACGTAAACAATCACCGGAATTTTTGCCCCTAACAAATCTTTGGCAATCTCTCGCATAGATTGCACCAATCCACCTGGTGTATCCAACTGAATCACCAGGCAGTGAGCATTGGTTTCCGCGGATTCTTCAATCGTTTTATGGATAAACTCGCTGGAGGCAGGATTAATAACGCCGTCAATGGTCATTACATGAACGATTTTTTGAGAAAAAAGTGTGGCCGTCAGGAAAAAAAGCAAAGAGAGAATCCTGATGGAAGCTGGCGCCATAAATCCACCCTGTTTATTTGCCAAATGTTAAAGTTTATTGGGGAGGATGTCAAGGGTAGAAAAAATGGATACCACTTGTGATCCTTCGGAAAGATTTTCAAGCACAAAATCAGGATGATGAGCATTCAGTTTTTCGACTGCCCACCCACCGGTCGCTACCGCCAGGGAACGATAGCCGTTTACTTTCGCGCACTCAATATCTTTCGGCGTATCGCCGATAATCCAAACGTTTTTCGGCTCAAATGTCGCCTGATAAAGCGCTTCCGCACGCTGTACGGCAATCGGCGGCAACAAATTGCGATTCGCGTTATCATCTCCAAAAGCGCCGAATCTAAAATAATCATTTAGCTTTGCTGGCGCCAGCTTGAGTCGAGCGCCAGCTTCAATGTTACCGGTCACCAGCCCAACGGAAAATTCTTCCATTTGCGATACGGTTTTCAACAGTTTTAGAACACCCGGTAAAACCTGAACCGTATTTTCCGAAACCATCAACAATTTTAAATGCTCGACATATCGTTTCAGAATTCGGTCGATGGTGCTTTCAATATCGGAAGTAAAAAGACCGTTTTTTTCAATAAATTGGGCAACAATAAATCGATCTGTCATTCCGGCAAACGGTAAGAACTCGAATTCGATCTCCTGTTGAAATTCATCCTGTGTAGCCGCAACCATTGCCTTCCGCCCCCGCCCGCCTGAGGATATTAGCGTGCCATCGATATCAAAGAGTAGTAGTTTGCGATTCAGCGAATCTTTTTTCATAATCTTAGTGCTCCGTGTTTGTGTGTAGTATACCTCCCGGAGGTTTAAAATATAACCTATTTATTACTCTATAGCGTAATTTAATACAGAGTTAACTTAAAAATTTGATTTGAAACCTCCGGGAGGTTCACAAATCCTGCATTCCTCCTTGCCTCTTTCCTACAACAGTTGAATTCCCGCCAATTTATCCTTACATTCCCAAAACTCGAAAGAGGTAACCTGCAATGAATGATCAAATTAAGTTGCATTTTTTAGGCACGGGAACGATTTTCCCTGACCCCAATCGCTCTTGCAGCGCAACCATCCTGGAAACGCCCCGCGACAAAATTTTGGTTGATATTGGCGCCGGAACGTTGCGCAGGATGGCAATTGACGGGATCGATATTCATAGTATCAATTATATTTTTCTGACCCATTTTCACCCCGATCATGTCGGCGACCTGGTGCCCTTGCTTTTTGCGCTTCGCAATACCCGAACCGAAAGCAGCGAGGCGGTGCTACGCGTGTGGGGGCCGGTTGGGCTATTTCGCTTCGTTCAATCGATGGAACGCGCCTACGGCAGATGGATTCAATATTCTTCCGATGAAGTTAAATTTTACGAACTGAAACGCCGGTTATTGGATTTTCCAGGATTCCGGGTGATTTGGAATAAAGTGGTTCACAATCAGGAAAGCGTCGGGTTTCGCTTTGAGGTTAGTGGAAAATCCATTGCCTTTTCCGGGGACAGCGGCTACTGCCAGGATTTAATCCGCCTCTGCAAAGACGCCGATGTGGCCGTCGTGGAATGCGCCCATGCCGATGAATTAGCGGTAAAAGGCCACCTCTCCCCCAGCCTGGCAGCGCAAATTGCCGAGAAGGCCGGGGTCAAAAAAACCATCTTCAACCACTTTTATCCCGATGTAATGAAAACCGATCCCTCGGCGATCTTGAAAAAATATTATCATGGGGATGTTGTGATTGCTGAGGATGGGTGTGAGGTGGAGATTTTGTTGGGGAATTAGCTATTTGTCTGTATTAAAGTATAATCAACCTACCAAACTATATATTCTTGTGCTTAAACCTGATTTTCGTTTATGGAAAATTGATGTGCCAGAAAACATCTGT
>CAXHHS010001054.1:0-2638 GCA_964015645.1 uncultured bacterium | reverse complement strand
ACCCCCTTGACGAAGTTCAAAGCCACTATCGCAACCAGGTGGATGCCGGGGAATATGTTTTAACCGCCGGTATCAGAACCCGCAATGGCAATTTATACAAGCCGGTTACGGATACGGTTCAGGTTGCCGAATCCGGCGAATCCGTCACGAAAGTGGTGGTAGCAATTCCGCCTTCCGCAAAAGCAAAACTTATCGACCAGGGCGTTGAGAAAAGGCCCCACGGTTTGGTGTACGCCTACCAGGATGGAGAGAACATTTTCAGGTTTCGCGCCAAAGATGAAATTTATCTCGACGAAGGCACTTACGAATTCCGCACTCAACCAAATGCCGAGAGCGATTTATCCCTCACCGAATCGTTTGCTGCCGGCGACCATAAAACGCTGGAATTTAAAATGGTGCATGTTGTCCGGGCAAAAATTAAGATGATTGCCGAAGGGTCGGGAATTTGGTTCCGGCAGAATTACGAACTCTGGCAAAACGGGGAAAAGAAATACAACGTCCATGCCCACAATGGCGCTAAAGCGCTTCCGGGAACGTACGATCTTCATTTGCCGCACAAGTTATTTACATACGTACATAAAGGATTGGTGTTAACTAACGAAGATGAACAGACGTTTGAGATTACCGTGCCCGCAGGACATGTGACAATTATTTATCAAACCGCAGACGGCGCGCGCGATAAAGATAAGCGCTGTTTTGTGAGCAGCGAATCGGTAAAGCGCAGGGCATATCACAACTCCGGGCAAAAATATGCGCTGCTGCCAGGTACATACACCGTTATCGGTTGGCAGGGAGAATATACCCCGGTAACGTTTGCGGTAAAGGAAGGCGAGGAGCAGGAAGTTGTGCTGCGGGCTAAGAAATAATACTAATTCAGCTTTTCCCAAATTCCCCGCCTTACAAAGGAGGGGACCGATTTTCGACGCGTTCAGCGAGAAAATCAGGGGTGGTTGTAACAGGTTTGCGCTTTCAACCACCCCTGCGTCGCTCGCTAAACGCTTCACAACGCTGTCCCCTCCTTACCTAAGGCGGGGAATTTTTATGATGCGTTAATTTGCCAGCAGCATCATAAATTTCCGGCTATTTGGTATTTCACCGGCTGACAATCTTCGTTCTAATTCCCCCCACTTGCTTTTATCATCCAACCGTTTTATCTTTTCAGCATTCGAATAATAATCCTGCGTTTAGTGTTAGATCGGAAAAAGGATGCTGATAATGAGCGGCCAGCGGAAAAAACTTTGTTTTATCATAATGCCCTTTAAAGACGACCTGAAAGACGTCTATCACAAAGCCATAAAACCGGCGTGCCTGGAAACCGGTTTCCGTGCGCTGAGAGTAGATGAATTAAAGGGGCCATTTAATATCCACCGAAAAATCATTCAAAATATTTTCTTAAGCGAAATTATGATCGCCGACTTGACCGGTTGGAACCCTAATGTTTTTTACGAAATGGGGGTAGCGCATGCAATCGAGAACAAAACGATTATGATTAGCAATGAGGGCGAGAATTTGCCCTTCGATGTCAATGCTTTTAACTGCATTCTATATCGCCAGGATAAAAACGGCCTGGAGAAATTGAAAACACAATTGATAGACTCAATTAACCACTTCGACGCCTGGCGGCAGGAACCCAGCAACCCGGTGCAGGATTTTAAACCCCACGATGCGTTTGTTCCCCAGGGTGAACTCGATCAACTACAAACGGAGCTGAGAGAAAAGAATAGTTTGATAAAACAGCTAAAAAGTCGTCTGCTTAAACAAGAAAAACAGATCAAAAATTCCGTTGCGAAGGAAATCTTCCGCAAATTGGAAGGAGAAAATAAAACCTTACAAACCCAATTAAAAAAAGCCGCTGCCGATACAGCCCGCCTGAAAGCACTCGAAAAGGATATTGCAGCAAAAACTGCTGAGATAGAAACCCTGCGGCAGCAAACTACCCACCCGGCCAGAAAAGAACCTCGTAAAATAACCGCAGCAATACAATTACGGGCAGAACCGCAAAAGGAACTGACAGGAGAAGCAGTAAAGAAAATGCTCCGCCAGTATGATTTTTATTGCGGAGAATATGATTGGAGCAAAGATTGGGCAAATCCCGGCGGAAACGGAATTCAACATCAATATGAATTAGCGGAGAATGGGAAAGTCGTCGTCGATAAAACAACCGGCTTAACCTGGCAGCAGGGCGGTTCGGAAAATTACATGGTTTACAAAGATGCAGAGAAATATATTCAACAATTAAACCGTGAGCGCTTCGCCGGTTTTGATGATTGGCGTCTGCCAACGCTGGAAGAAGCGATGTCGTTGATGGAGTCGAAGAAGTTGAGCGGCGATTATTATATTGATCATTTGTTTGGCCAGAAACAGTACTACATCTGGACATCGGATTATTTCGATGCCTCGCGCGCCTGGGTCGTCTACTTCGGCAACGGTTATTGCAATCTCGACGATGTCGGCGACGTCGACTACGTTCGCGCAGTTCGTTGAGGACATCGGTCATTAGGTTATTTGTATCTGTTTTGATCATTTGTTTTTTTGATTCTTTTTAGGGGGTGGGATAGTAGATTTTACATGGTGGAATATGAAATGTAGTTTATCCCACCCCCTGAATTTTTAAATCTTTTTGCAGTTCCCCGCGAAG
>CAXHHS010001053.1:0-2638 GCA_964015645.1 uncultured bacterium | reverse complement strand
TCATATTATTTATCGGCCACCTCAGCAAACATCAAAACCCGGAAACGGTTTTCGAAGCGGCCGCCAGTCTCCCGGAAAACATCAAAGCCGAATTACAACTAATGTTCGTAGGGCGCATCTTTGAGGGATTTGCCGGCATATTTAAAAAATACCAGCAACGCCTCGATATTGTAAAAAAAGGCTATATGCCGCATAACGAATTGCTGGCGTTTGCCCAACACGCCAGCATGTTGCTGCGACCGGTCGCCAGAACATCATACGCCGCAAATGCAATCGGCGCAAAAACATCCGATTATTTAGCGCTGCGAAAACCGATTTTAACCCTGGGCGAAAAAAACAGCATTTCCGAACAAATTTTAAGCGATACCGGCAGCGGTAAGTTGTTTGAATATAATGATTTGGAGGGAATTTCTGCTTACATCAAAACCAACTTCGAGCACTGGAAAAAAAATGGCGCGATTGTTTTAGACAACGAATCCCGCCTGGGAAAATATACAACGCGCTATAACGTGGAGAAATTGGTCGAATTGTTCGATCGGTTGATTGGAGCATAAAAGTTAGTTGAACTAAGCCGCTTCATTTTTCTACCGTTAGCCCCATCGTTTATGATGGGGGTTAAAATATTTACCGATGTTCTTTCGGGTCGTTTACGGCCTTACACAGGGTAAATGTGCAATTTGTTATGCGCCCATAAAAAATGAAAAACATGATAACATTATATATTAATGAACTTGAGCGCGTTGTTAGAGAAGCCACTCATTTTATTCAAACTAATTTATTATAGATGTAATCGATTATAAGTTTGTTTAATATTTACCAGTTGTTGGTTTTACGGTTCAACAGCCATTAGTAGAATGGAGTACAACCAGGGTGAATTGATGATAACAAGATACTACTTTGACTCATGCACTCTACAAGATATATTACGTTTACCAGTTGAAGATGCTAATCAGATAGTTAACGATTTCTTCTATAATATAGACGGATATATCACAAATCATGCAAGAATTGAATTTGAACGAAACTATAGAGGTGAATTGGCAAGACAGTATTCGGCTGTCAAGCAATGGAAGGAGCATGTCAAAAAATTAAAGAGAGGCTTCGATTTCGATACCCGGCACTTTTTACTGGATTTTGAGCAGTATTCCGAGAGAGTAAATAAAGTATTAGAGGAGCTTACTTTCACCATAACAAATGCAATGAAAGAATACAAAACGACAGACAGTAAAAAATGGCAGGCGGAATTTGTATTCAGAAATTTAAAGCTACTCAATTTAGATTGGGATCAATCAAAACTAGATCAAATTACAAAAGAGGCTTCAAAGCGCACTGCAAAAGGTATTGGGCCTGGATTGTATGATCAAGGAAAAAGAGCTAAAGATGGCACGATTTTCAATGCAGAAGGTTTAGCGTATGACATTAGATACGGCGATTACTACATTTGGCGTCAGATTTTGGACGACGTTGCTAAATTGGGGTCGAGCGAGGTCGTATTTGTTACGAGTGAACGTAAGGGAGATTGGGAGAGTTGTTATGATCGACTGTGTATGGAACTCCGTGAAAAACACAAAGACACAATTCTAAAAATTGTAAATATCCAAAATGCAATTGAGAAATTTAGTTCTGATAGTAGCACAGCCGTCTCAGCCGACCATCCCTGTCGGATACCTCTTCTATTTTAGGTTCAATTAGAGAGTATGTACTTGTTACTAAAAAAGATCCGGTTATAATCGACTTTCCAAAATATAAAAAAACAGTGTGTATTAGGGAACTCAGCCATGGCACAAAAGAAAGCCTAGTTTCGCTTGTGAAAGAGGTTATATCAAACAAGGATGGCTTTAATGATTGTAATGTAATTGTATGTGTTGATCCACCAAGTGGGGAAATTTTAGATGAATTGGTAAGACAATTGACACGCGAATATCCAAGTAAATTGAAAATCGCAATTGGTCATGAGCGAAACGGCGCCGTTAAGGTGAACAGATACTTCAGTGATGGTATGTGTACATTTTTTACTTCTAATCGTGATGAATGGTCTTGGTTAAGAAAATGAACATTCTAAAAAGTGTTTAAACGGAAATTTAATTTACATATTAAATTCGAATTAAGCACAAACTCAGACAAAAACGTATCATACTACGAAGTTGATTCGACCGATTTTATTCATTTCGTTTGGGTATAAGAATCCAATGAAAGAGGCCGGTTAAAATTAACCGGCCTCTTTGGTAATATAAAATGTATTTACCCCACCCCTCACTTCAACAACGTCATCTTACCGGTAAGCTTTTGAGCACCAACTGTTAATTGAATAAAATAAACCCCGGAACTCACTTCGTTGCCCTGGTCATCTTTGCTGTGCCAGGTAAATGTTTTATAGCCGGCGGATTGCCGCTCATTGGCCAGGGTGCGTACTTTTTGGCCGAGGGTGTTAAAAATTTCCAAGCGCACATCGGCGTCCGCCGGCAGGGCGTATTCGATGCTGGTGGTGGCGTTAAAGGGATCGGGATAGTTGGCGCCTAACAATAACTGTTTGGGCAGCGATCCGTTTGAGTTGGCGAGCACCTGGTGTTCCGGCAGCGTTAATATTGTGGCTCTGTCTCTTATACACATCTCCGAGCCCACGAGACTCCATTGCATC
>CAXHHS010001052.1:0-2641 GCA_964015645.1 uncultured bacterium | reverse complement strand
AATATTCCCCGGGCGCCATGGTTTCGCTGATCAGCGTTTTGACTTCTTGCCCGGCAGCATCAAATATCTTTAGTGTTACAAAGGTGCTCTCTCCCAATTTTGGCGCCAGGCCAAAATGAATCGTAGTACTGGGATTAAAGGGATTGGGAAAGTTTTGCTCCAGCCTGTAGCTTTCCGGTAAATTGGTGGAGAGGGTGGTGTAAACCGGGTCACAGACTTGCGAATTGCCGCAAACATCGGTTACTTGAATGGCGATGAAGGGATTGGCGCCGGTAATCGTAACCGTTACCTCTACCTCGGAAGTAGTGCCGGAAGTAAAAGAAGGAATATTAACGCTAACGTTGTTGGTCTGCACAACAGTGATAGAAGCCAACCCGCTTTCGGTATCCTGCACACCGCCGGTAAGCACGCTGCCAACAAAACTGATCAACCGGCAATTCGGTGTAGCAGTATCGTTTAATAACTTGCCCTGCACCCATACGCTGTAACTGCGCGGCGGCAATTGAAATTCTACCTCGCCACTGCCATTGACTACCATTAACGGGCTGGCCGCATTGCCGATCAAATCGGTGAGGGTATCGCCCACGGCCAGGTTCATGGTAGATACGTTGACTCCATGTGTCACATTCAGCGCTTCCCCGGCGTAGTTGATCGCCACCAAAATATCACGCCCGCCCGATGTGCCGCTCAATTGGTAAAACAATGTGGTATTATCGAAACCGGAATTAAAATTTTGAGTGTAGGGCGTGCTAAAACGACTGAGATAATCCCGCTGGCTGGCCCCGGTGATATGATCGTTATGAACCTGCATCAATTGATCGATCTGCGGCTTTAATCCCTGGTTGTAATAATCGAAATAAAATACTGACGGTAATCCCACCTGGTTGTTGGTCAAAATATAAGCGTAGGCCAGGATGGGATCGGTTTCCACCGGTTGACCGGGGTCGCGAAAATCATGATTGTTGGCAAAAGTGACTACGTTAAAGGGGCTGGTTCCCTGGTTATCCACCATGCTGGCATTGAAAACATTCCGTACATCAAACCCAAACGTATCGGAGGCGTCTTTTAAGGCGGAGCGCAGCGAAAAATCGAAAATGCGGGGCGAAATGGCGTTTTTGGTATCCGTATCCATGTTCGCCAGCACATCGTTAATCCACTGGTTCAGCAAGGCGGGATTTGAATCGAAAAATTCACCCACTACAAGGTCCGGGTCGATGTTGTTATCGTGCAAAAAATCCAGAAGATTGCCCACGAAATCGCGGGGGAAATGTTTTATCGCATCCATGCGAAAACCGCGAATGCCCACGTCATCCCAAAACCATTCGGTCCATTCGTACAATGTATCGCGAGTCGCAGACACATTTTGGTCGTAATCATAGAAAAAGAACATGCCATCCTCATCCCCGGAAAGCTGGGTGGGATTACCATTCGGTTTGAAATTGGGATGATTCATATCGCCGCGGTCGCTGGGCATATTTCGAAAATCGGTAAACGTTTGATACGCTAACAGCCCTTCGTGGTCGCCGGCAAGGCCAGTGTAAAACAATCCCGTTATGGTATGATCGGAATAATCTCCCAATCCACCGACATTACGATTGTTCAGGAAAATAAAGAGCGTATCCCCGGCAGCGTTAAAATCACCCGCTGCCAGGGTTAAGGCAAATTCATCGATTTTACATCCCACCGCGTCGATAGTTGCTTCCATATCCACGCCCAATTGCATAACATCATTCGCTTCTCCGCACTGGCCGCCGCCGTTTGGTTCCGATTCCGTATCCGCCGGCAAGCCTTGAAACCCCTTCGCATTCGTTTGTACATAAACCTTGTAGGGTTTGTTGAAAAAATTGGAGTGTTCCGATTTGGAAGCGATTTTTAAAAAGTAAGTTCCCGCGCCAAACCCGGTAGCCCCGCCGATTGGCAATACCAATCGAAAACGATCCGCGGGAAATGGCTGGTCGCCATTTTGGATTTTTGTGAAGGTCATATTCCGAATCCATCCTGCTACCGAAGGATTGTCTTCGGGCTTACCGCCGTCACGATGATTGTAGACGACATCGGCCACTGCTTTTATCCCGACATTGTTGAACTCGGTAATCAGTGCATCGAGATTAGCCCGGCTGCCAAACCCGGTCGGCCCCTGGCCGAATTCGCCCAAATCGAACAAATCCTGGGGATCGTAGCCGTTGCTGAAAGAACCAAAGCTAGCCCGTGAAAGCGGGGGCAGCCAAACGTGTGTAAAACCGGCATCCGCCAATTCCTGGGCTTTTAAGCGCAGGGTATCTGCCCATAAAAAGCCATTGGCGGTTTTCGGATAATCCCAATACCAACCTTGTAGCAGAAAATCCTGGGCACGTGTTTCCTCCGGCTGAAACATTAAACTAATCCACATCAACATCAATAAATAATATGGTCGTATTTTCATCTCACCTCTACTCTATGCCATTAGTGAATGTATAAGGACAATTTGGATACTACTTGAGCAAAACCATCTTCCGCGTTTGCACAAAATCGCCGGTGATTAATTGGTAGAGATACATGCCGCCAGCCACCTGCCGGTTATTGTTATTTGTGCCATCCCATTCTATAGAATATTCCCCGGGCGCCATGGTTTCGCTGATCAGCGTTTTGACTTCTTGCCCGG
>CAXHHS010001051.1:0-2644 GCA_964015645.1 uncultured bacterium | reverse complement strand
CCCGGTCCGGGTTAACGTAGGTGCCGCAATCCACCGCGCAATCGACGCGATGCACGCGCACCTGCCCGTCTTCCATTGATGCATGAACGACTTGTGCAACGTAACAAACAAAACTGTAATGCGCAGCAATACCCAGGGCATGGCCATCCGGCAGCGATTTTCCCCACCCGGCTTTTTCCGCTGCCAATTCTATTACATTTCGCAGCCGACCGGATTCGTACGGTTGGCGATTGTAATCTTCACCATAAGCGCCAGTATCGCCACTATAAAGGTGGTTTAAGTTACGCGGGGGCCCGATAAGTTCTAACAAGTAATCTTTTTGATCGCGCCCGGCAGCATGGGCCAATTCCCCGGCAAAAGCATTCACCGCAAAAGCATGGTGAATATTGCATACCGAGCGCAGCCAGCCAATGCGAACATGCGCTTTCGCTGCCCCGTTTTCGCAACGCATATTGGGAATATTGTACGGAACGGTTGTAAACCCCAATCCCAGCTCGCCGTTGCCGGCGTATTCAACATTTGGTGCAAATGTAGAACTGATGCTGGGAAACGTCGTGCGGTGTACCCAGGCAGTCGTTTTGCCATTTTCATCAAGCCCAGCCTGTAGATATTGCGTGCTCGGCGCATGAAAATAGTCGAACTGAATTTCGTCTTCACGTGTCCAGAGCAGTTTTACCGGCGCGGCAACCGCTTTAGAAACCAGGGCCGCTTCGACAATGAAATCCGGTTTCGATTTGCGGCCAAATCCACCGCCCAGCAACGTTATGTGAACGGTTACTTGTTCTTGTTCAATGCCGAGGGCTTGGGCAACCGTTCCTCTCGCCGTCTGCGGATCTTGTGTTGGCGCCCATATTTCGCAGGTACCATCCTCCTTTACCCAGGCAAGGGCGTTGGGTGGTTCCATTGGGGCATGTGCCAGCATGGGAACGTGATAGATCGCCTCTACAGTCTGCGCGGCCTTATCCATTGCGGAGGCAACATCTCCAACGGTACGGATTTCTTTTCCGGATGATGTTGCGCTTTTCTGCAAAGTTTCTTTATAGGCATCCGAATTGTAATCTGCGTTTGCGCCTTCGTCCCATTCGATCTCCAGTGCTTCCCGGCCTTTTAATGCCGCCCAGGTGTTTTCTGCGACGATGGCAATTCCCCCAAGTGCTTTAAAAGCCGGTGGTAGCGTTGCTGCTTCTAATGGAATAACTTTCAGCACTCCCGGCACTGCCAATGCGGCATCGGCTGAATGAGATTTTGCCCGGCCGCCGATAACGGGGCAGCGCGCAACGGTTGCATAACGCATGCCCGGCGCACTGGCATCGATGCCAAATCCCGCTTTTCCGGTACCAATATCATGATTATCCACACCGCGCAGCGGTTTCTTAATGTATCGCCATTGATCGCGGGTTTTTAACGGCGCGTCTTCAAGAACCTCCAACGTCGCAGCGGTTGCAGCCAGTTCACCGTAACCTAATTTTTTTCCACTCGGTGTATGGTTTACAAAATGGTTTTCCGCCACACATTCTGATTCCGGTACGCTCCAAGTTTTTGCTGCCGCAGCGATCAGCATTGCGCGAGCGGTTGCCCCAGCTTTGCGCCATTCATCAAAATGATTTCGCACGCTGCGGGAGCCATCGGTGTTCTGGTTTCCGTATTTTGCATCGCCGTCTGCTTGAACAATATGTACCCGATCCCAATCTGCTTCCAGTTCATCGGCGATTACCGGCGGCATACCGGTTCGAATGCCCTGTCCCATTTCCGAGCGAGTGCAAACGATGAAAACATCCCCTGCGTCGTTGATGCCGATCAGAAGATTGGGTTGAAAACCGGCTTCTGCCATTGTTCCCTGCGGCGGCGTTTTTAGTTTAACTACCGGTTTTTCATCACGGGCACAGGCACTAAACATGCCGAGCACAAAGGTAGAACCGGCTACCAACGCCGAACGTTTTAAAAATGACCGCCGCGAAATATTCGCGATAAACGGCTGTTCGAAATTCTCAGTAATCCAGGGCGCTTCTTTTTCGAATAAAAACATGGCTTACCTCCCCTCTATTTCTGCTGCCCGTTGAATGGCAGCGCGAATGCGTTGGTATGTTCCACAGCGGCATAAATTTCCCGCCTGGTTTTTATCGATGTCCTCAGGAGAGGGATTTCCAGCATCGCGCATCCAGGCAGCGGCGTTCATAATTTGCCCGGCCTGGCAGTAGCCGCACTGTGACACATTTAACTCATCCCAGGCAATTTGCAATGGATGGCTACCGTCTTTCGAGAGGCCTTCAATGGTCGTTACGTTCTTTCCATCTGCGGTTGAAATTGGTGTAAGGCAGGCACGTATAGCGACGCCATCAAGATGGACAGTGCAAGAGCCACAAAGGCCCTTCCCGCAGCCGTATTTGGTACCGGTTAGACCTAGCAAATCGCGCAGTGCCCAGAGTAGTGGCATATCATCAGGCGCTTCCACCGTGCGCTTTTCACCGTTGACGGTAAGCGTAAAGCTGGATAGACGTTGAGGGAAATTTGGCATTAGAGCCTCCTCTGTTTAATGATGATACACATATTAGCACTTTTTATCAATTAATGAAAGAGGTTCCGGGTATCTTCAGCGGTAACGAATGTTACCGTTTCAAATCTTTAATAAGTTATCCATTGCACC
>CAXHHS010001050.1:0-2644 GCA_964015645.1 uncultured bacterium | reverse complement strand
CTACGAAAGTTTTATCCTTCCGGAGGGGCAGATATATAATCTACGTTTTCGTTTTATGCATCGCTTTCAATTGTGTTTTGATTTCCAGAGACATTTTTTCTGTCGCATAACGCAATCCTTCGCCGGAAAAATATCGTAGATGCTTTATTATTGTAGTGGTAAAAATTTGCCACACTGCTCATCCTCGTAAAGGATGTATAAATGAGTCTTTACTCACCTTTCCAGGCGTCTATCGGCGGCAGCGATTTGGCCTGGGGGATCAATTCTTCCGGTTCTGCAACAAAGGTTTTTTCGATTAACGCTTCTATTGTATCGACGTTATGTTGTTCAAGTTTCCCTTGAAGCTGCGCTTCCGTAAACAAGATCCGGTAGCGCCGGGCTAATTCCTTTTTAAAATCCGCAGTGTAAATAAAATCGACCATTGCAGAATTGTGCAGCGCTTCCAATGGCGCTAAAAAGATGACCGCGTCGTTGGCATCAAACATCGTTTGATTTGGCGCGGCCTTGTGCACATGATTTCCCACGTAAGCTTCCGCTCCAAACACATTATTTTTCAGCGAAAAGGCAACCGGTTTATTTCCCATTGCGCGAAAAGCGCTGTCCCATAACCCATTGCCCATCCGAACCCAGCGATACTGATATTTTTCCATTCCGGCAGTTGTTGCAGCAACAGACGAATCATTCTTTTTCTCCTTTTCGATTGATAGCGCCATATTGTGAAAACGAATCGAATATGTTTTTCCCGGATGCCATTGGTGAAAGAATGTACCGCAATTCCAAAAGTAGCTTTCCTTTTTATCTTTAATGCCCTTATATGCATGGCGAGTGTTGGTCAGAAATACCCCTTTCTCGCCGGATTCAAAATTTGACAGCACGGCCAAAATGGTTTTATACATTGTGTAATCGTTCCCGATGAGTGTTTTTCGGAATAAAGCAACATCTTCCAGAATTCTGATATCCGGCCAATACGTAGGTGCATTAACCGCGATAATTTTTATCCGTTCATCTACCGGAAACGCTTGGTTTACTGAGTAAACTGTATGCAATAAATCGAAATAGGTTTTTAGAGGCCAGCCGCTGCCGCTAAAATCATCCTGAAATGCCGGGTATAGCAGCGTTTTATCCTCCGGTTCGGAGTTTAAATAATCATCAATATATCGCTGTTTGTTGATTGGAAAAACTTCCACAAATACATACTTTACAATATTTTGGAATTCGAGATCTCGAATTAAATCCTGGTAAAAAACAAATGGCTCAACCACCGGATGCCAGGCGTCATCGAAGATCAGTAAATCATATGTTTTTAATTTATCTAGCACAAAAGCCAGGGGCGTTTTGCCTTCTTTTTTTAGAACATCAATATAGGGTTGCAATTTTACATGCGATGAAGCATCCTGCCTTTCAGCAACGCTAACTAAAAAAATCAGAATTAACAGAACGAAAGTAAATGGTTTGAATTGTGCTGTTGTCATTTTACATTTCTCCAGTCTAAGATGAAATTAAACGCTTTTATAACAGGAGACGCTAATATAATACAGTAGGATTACAATATTTTGTGGCAAGATAAATAGGATGTTTATATCATCCGGTCAATCCAGTTCATCCCGTCAAAAAATAACGAGAACACAACATGATTAAAGCAAATTCGGATTACGAAAATCAAACGTTTCAGAAGTTAGTTTGCCAGGATCAATCGATAACCGAAACCGTTTTTACGGATTGTATTTTTGAAGATTGCGATTTTTCCGGTACTGATTTTTCGCTGACCAAATTCGTTGAATGCAAATTTTTGAATTGTAATCTCAGCAACTTAATGTTTTCCGAAACCAGCTTAAATGAAGCCGTTTTCAAAGGTTGTAAATTATTGGGAATCGATTTCAGCAACTGCAATAAATTCATGTTGTCAATTAAATTTAATAGATCAACCATTGAATTATGCAGCTTTTCGGATTTGAAACTACCCGATACCCAATTTACAGAATGCCGCATTATCGAATCCGATTTTGCCGACACGGATCTGGCCGGCTCGGATTTCAGTGATTCGGATTTAAGGGGCAGTACATTTCAACGATGCAATTTATCGGGCTGTGATTTTTCGAGTGCTAAAAATTACTTCATGAACCCCTGGGAGAACAAAATGGCTAAAGCACAATTCTCAGTACCGGAAGTGCTATCATTATTCAGCCCGTTTGATATGGTCATTCATCCTTTTGATGAAGCGTAACGATAAAATTGGGATGGCTTACCCGGCGAACAGTAAAGGCTATGTGACGTTTATTTGATTTCACCTACTTAACTTACAGTTTGTGTTTGCAAACTCCCTAAGTTTAGGCCGGGGAAGCAAAATATAGAAATTTGTAAACTTTTAATGATAAATGGCAAAACCATTATGAGCAAAACGATTAAAAAACTTGAAGGCAAAAATAGTTTTGCCCCAAATCGTTTTGCCTTTGAAACGGTCAAATCATTACTTACCCGATATTTTATACCCCGTTTATTAATACTTCTCTTTTTGATCGCCTTATCATCTCCATCGCTTGCCGGCAGCGGACGTTACCATAACGGTGTTTTTGATATTTACATCGCGTTAGCTTGGAATGCCACTTCTACAGAAATCGATACCATCAAACACCGGTTTGATATG
>CAXHHS010001049.1:0-2646 GCA_964015645.1 uncultured bacterium | reverse complement strand
CGCCAAACGGCGTGGGATGAATTCCATAGCGAATAGCCAATCCTTCACCGTTGGTTTTGTACTCGCCGGGGGTAACGGCTTCGCAGTTTACAAACAAATCGTGTAGCCTTCCGGGGCTGGTTAAGCCGCTATCGTAAGTTGTTTCCAGCAAGTTTTTGGATTGGGCTAACAATTTTTTAGCATGTTCTTTTGTTAAGAACTGTAAGAACCGTTTCGGGCTAATTCCCACCCAACGGCTAAATAATCGTTGAAAATGGTATTCGCTAAGATTTGCAGCGGAAGCGACTTCGTGCAATTCCGGCTGCCGGTCAAAGTTGTTTTCCAAATATCGAATCGCTTTCTCGATTCTGCGATAATCTTCGTTGGCCTGGTTAAAGTTCATTTTTTCCTCCAAACTGTTCTCTATTCGACCATATATTAATCATCTCAATAATAGAAAGCCACCCGATTCTTGCGCGATGATATTAGTAAAATGTTTTCCATTATGTTTTCATTTGAAGAAAATGAATTCTTTTTGTATTATTGATGCTATTGATATTGGGAATGCTAATGGTCGAGGTTAAAGTCGAAAGCCTGTTTCGTACCGAGGCGCGTGCAAGCGGCGTTTTGCTGAAAGAAGTGAATAGCGGCAGAATGCTGCCAATAATTATTGGCGACTTCGAAGCCCGGGCCATTGCGATGTCGCTTGCAAAACAGCAAACCTCCCGGCCGTTAACATTTGATCTTTTTGATAACATTATTGAACAATTGAATACTGCCCCGGAAAGAGTGCTCATCACCCATATTGAAGATGCTACCTATCATGCGACGCTTCAATTTCGCTTCCGTTCCAAACCCTGCCAGGTAAATGCCCGCCCCAGCGATGCGTTTACATTCGCCGTTCGGCACGGCATTCCGATTTCGATTAAAAAATCTTTAATGAAAGCAAGCCCGTTAGATGTCAATAAATTAATTTTTGAAAATGGCGATAAGCCAAATAAAAACAAAGGCAAAGAAGAACCTACTGAGATGCTGGATATTCTTGCGAATTCCGCTTTTCGTGATGGATTGAAATTTCCGCCGGCTGCGAAATTAACCCCGGTTTTCGTGGAAGGAATTTTTCAGACAGATGATCAACAAATGGGCGTGTTGTTAGCGGAAAAAGAGCGAGATCGAAAACTACCTATCGAGATTGGTGAATATGAAGCCCACATTATTGCCATGGGCATCGAAAATATAATTCCGCCTCGCCCGCTGACGCATGATTTGATGATCGATACCATTGCGGCATTAGAAGCCAAAATCGAAAGGGTGGTGATTGACGATTTCAACGAGCCGGATATTTTTTATGCCCAAATCCAACTATACCGGCAGCCCCGGAAATTTTTCATTGATGCCCGGCCCAGCGATGTAGGTGCGTTAGCGTTAAAATCCAATGCGCCAATATTTGTCGCAAAAAGGCTGATGAAAAGAGTTGGATAATAACTCTTCCGGTATTTTTATCGAGAAGGTGATCGCTTATATAGCAGGAATTTAAAATTTAAATCGTGATTCGTGCTCCGTGGCTTTTTGTTACGCAATACAAATCACGCAACATTATAGAAACCAAAAAGAAAGGAGACCAACAATATGAACAAAACCGTATCAAAACTTTTATCAAAGTATGCAACAATTTCCGACCAGAGTGTGCGCGATTTAAAAAAATGGTGGAACACGCTGGATTGGCGTGAAAAAACCGCCGAAAAAAAACGAATCCTGGAAGAATTGGGATTAAGCGAATCGGAAGAAGAAGTTGAAACTGTTGAAGAAGAGGAGGAAGCCTAATGTCAGGACAGGGATCCGGAGGAAACGTTATTGCCGCGCTTTGCAGTCTTTTTATTCCCGGTTTGGGGCAACTGTTGCAAGCGCGTTTATTAGCTGCATTCGTGCATTTTATCCTTGCTTCTATATTGTGGTTTTGGATATTTGGCTGGATTGTACACTTATGGTCAACCTACGATGCAGCTAAATTTTCACCTAAATAGAAATATGCGACACACCCCGAATTCGGCGTGCATCGCATATTTGTGAGGAGTGAGCTTTTTAAATAAGGATAAAGGGAAAAGGATAAAGAGTAAATATTCGATTTGCTCAGGATCGCTTTTTATCCTTAATCCTTCACCCTTCATCCTTTTTACGCTACCTTTTTGCCGTATTGCTTCCAGGCCATATCGCTGCGCCGGCGATTGGTGAAGTTGCCGGATTCAGCTTCAGGATTCGCCGGGCGCAGGGGAATGATCTGGCGATTGGTTTCCTTGATGAGACCGGTTTCTAAAGCAGTGCAGCGCAAAACGGTGAGTACCTCGCCTTTACGAACGGAAATCCCAGCCTTTTCAAATACCTTCTCTACAATCTTTTGTGCCGATGCTTCGGTCATCCCTTTGGGAGTGTTGCTGCGAGCATTGCTCAGAAAAAGGAGAGAACTTTTCTGCTTGCGATTCTCAAGGTAAAAATTCAAGAATGCCGCGACTTCCGAAGAAAGCTTCACCTTACGGTCGCTGCCATCTACACCATGAATGGTGAGGTAGAGTTTATCATCTTCTACTCGGAAATCACCGGATGGCTGGCGGGCATCATCGTAGTAAATCACCCCGTCTTTGTGAACATGAATTGTCAGTGCTTCACTCA
>CAXHHS010001048.1:0-2648 GCA_964015645.1 uncultured bacterium | reverse complement strand
CGGCCCGATTTTAATGATGCCGGCGACCTCCCGGGGAATTTCCTCATCCTTAGGAAAAAACTGCGTGCGGCAGGTAATGACAATCCGTTTAAAATCCCGGGTTAATTCCAGCAAATCTTTTAAGCGCTGCCCGTGATCCACAATGGCCAGGGTATCTTCGTCAAAAGCGTCTAAAAATAGCACGGTGTCTTTTTGATTTTTAACCTTTGTAATGCGCGTATCAACATCGGGCAGCCCCAGGGGAAAGAGGGCAATCTCGAATTTTCGTTTGCGATTGAGAAGATTACGGGCGTAGTAGTTGATCATAAAAGAGGATTTTCCCATGCCGGAGTCTGCCAGCACAAAAATGTAGCGGTATTCGGTGGGATGGGTAAGTCCCCGGTCGATGGCTTTAAACAGGTTTTCCTTTGCCCCGTACACCAGCCGGGGTTCATCACCGCCCGCCGGGTCCAGGCTCTGGCAAAACGGTTCGATGTAATAGCGAATGGCATTTTGAATGATTTCCGGGGAATAGATGTCGGCGCTTAAGCCTTTTTCCAAAGAAACCCGGCTCCGCCGCGCGCGCCACCAGGGTAAAAATTTTGTGAAGAATGCCACGCCTAAAGAGACCAGGCCGCTAATGATAGCGGCAATTCCAGCGATAAATACTATCCAGCCGGTAAGATCGGTGGGGAATGTTAAAAAAGCGGTGGAACCTGCCGGCATAAAGTTTTACCTATTTTGGGAATTTGAGTTTGAATATACTATAATTTATTCATTTTGCCAAAATTAGAACATACCAAATTGCTGCTAAAATTTAACTTTATTTCCCCCCCATAATTGCTTATAATTAACGGTCGGAACGAAACCGGCGGTTCAATGGTTAAAGACATTGAACCAATTATCGGAGAATATAATGAATCGCTTTTTAGTCGCTTTTGCCATCTTACTTTTTCCGGCGTTTTTAAGCGCCCAATTCAAATATAGCCCGGAGTTGCAATCCGAAGAAAATACTATTCAACCTTCAGCGAATTTATTTTTAGGATTTATTAATCTCGACCGCCTGCAAATGAACCATACCTTCTCTGCATCATATATGACGTTAGGAAACGGCCAGGGGATGATGCTAAACAGCTATGTAAACACCATCAACTACCGGGTGAATGATCTGTTACACATGCGAGTTAATATCGGTCTGGCAAATTCGCCCTACAATTCATTCAACGAAAATATTCCGGCGCTTAATTCGACGCAGTTTTTCGGCAGCGCGGAATTGTTTTATAAACCCAGCGAAAACACGACGTTAACTTTCGGCGTAAACGTATCGCCGATGGGTAATTACCGGTATTCGCCATATTCAGCTTTTTCGCCTTACTGTAATAAGTAAGTTTCGGAATTAACACAGGGATCATGTTAATTTGGTAAAACGGACACGAAGGAATTTATCCGACCCTCGCATCAAAAAAATTATCAAAGCACAAACAGTTAATGGAAAAGCGGCGGCTAAAAAACCGCAGCACCCGCGTACGGAAAATTCACCCGGCGGCAAATTGCTGCGGAACGGTTTTCTGCTGGCAATTACTGTTAGTGTAGTTTTTGTTGCTTATAAAAATTGGACGGTTATCGAACAGTTTTATAACGATGCCATTCTGGCAAACATCTCCTCTTTACAACAAAAAGAAGCGCCGGAAAACCTCTCCCCTACCTTTTCGCAAATGCAATCATCAGCAAAAGAGAGCGAATCTTCAGAAACGAATAATCCCGATGACGATGTCGAGGAAGCGAACAAAGGATCGGATCTGTCTTCTACCGAAGTGCAAACGACAACGAAAGATGAGCCGGAGATACCTCTCCTGCAACCGGTTGCCCGTCGAATCCAGGTGGAGGTGCTGAATGGCTGCGGCGTAAGCGGTCTTGCCGAGAAGTTCACCAATTATCTCCGTGAACAGGATATTGATGTAGTTTCGCGCGGGAATTATGCCAACTTTAATGTTAAAAAATCTCAAGTAATCGACCGGGTTGCCAACAGCGAGAATGCCAACCACATTGCGTCGATTTTAGGAATAAACCGCGGGCAGGTACAATTGAAAAAAGATGCCAGCTTGCAATTGGATGCCACCATCATTTTAGGTAAGGATTACAAATCATTAAAACCCTTCACAAATTAGAGAGGACTATGACGTCACAGGAATTAGCGGATAAGATTGCCCAATTGGCTTATGATAAAAAAGGAAATGATATAATAATTATTGATCTTAAAGGAATTTCCGATATTGCCGATTTTTTTGTAGTGGTTAGCGGGGAATCCAATGTTCACATCAAAATGCTCGCAAACCATATTGAGAAGCAACTAAAACAAGAAAAAGTGAGAGCCTGGCATAAAGAAGGCTACAACAAACTGAACTGGGTTTTGTTGGATTATGTTGAAGTAGTCGCCCATATTTTTAAACCGGAGACCCGCGAATATTACGATCTGGAACGGTTGTGGGCAGATGCGAAATTTACGAAAGTGGAAGAAGATGCTGACGTTAGAGTCCTACCTGAATAGCTGCATTCAAGCAGCGCTCCAAACTCTTAATTTTCCCGACATCAGCTACCAAATTGACCGCCCGAAACAGGAGGCGCATGGGGACATCAGTGTCAACTTAGCGATGTTGTTAGCGAAGCCG
>CAXHHS010001047.1:0-2649 GCA_964015645.1 uncultured bacterium | reverse complement strand
TGACAAAAATGGCAATAAATCTCATTACCCAATAATTCATAAAATAGCTTTGTCTTTCAAGGGCCCAAAGAGATATGGCTATTTAAACTAACCAAACATACTGTGATAATTTAGGAGGTTATTACAATGAAACGTTTAACTAATCTAACAATAGTGCTTCTTTTAGCGCTTGCAATGCTGACCAACTGTCAAAAAGATTCGGATTCCGGTGTCAACACAATCGAAAGTGATGAGTTTACAATTCAGGAATTGGCAGAATCCGAAGATGAAGATTTGCTTTACGACCTGGGTATTGATGACCAGGATGAAGCAAATATGTTCGATGGATACAGTTCGTTTGATGGCGGTTTAGGTAAAATTACCGCACCGATTGATACGATTTTACGCTTCGGTAGAAGAATTGAAGACCGCGGCCTGCGCCGGTTGGATATTCGCCGGGTTGCTCCGGATACATTTAAGGTATTTGTTGCTCGTGAGTTTGCCGGAGCTTTTGTGATTTTCGAAAAAGGCGAAGATTCCACCGGAACCCGCCCGATTATCATTCACCGTAAAAGATTGCGCCACGTGGTCAAAAGAAATGCCATCTATGTTAAAAAAGAACGAGAAACCGATTCAGCCCATGATATTAGCAACCGCCTTCACCGCAATTGGAAATTAGCAGCGGTTTCAATGAGTGCCGGAAACAGCGTACCAAATCATACCATCCAAATGAACGAAATAACGATTACAAGCTCCAGCGGCGAGAATATGGTCATCACCGATCCGTTGAACAATCTTTTCTACTCCCGGGATGATTTGCCGACATTTGTACCCGGCGATAGTGTTACAGTGCAAGTTAAGCTGAGCAATACAACCGCAAACCCGGTTGATATAGAAGGTAATGGCTCTACGGAAAAAGTATTGTTGCATTTCGGTGTCAATCGCCATCATCATGCCAGAAAACGTTTTCATTATGTTGGCGTCGATCCTGCTACCGGAGACAATGTTTACGAAGGAGGTTGGGTCATCAAACAACGCCCCGGCCGCGCTTATCATGCAATTATCGATGCCATCGATAACGGAACCATTCACGATAGCAATGCCGAAACGTTTCCCTATAATTCAACCACGCTCGGAACAATCTACCGGGTTGTAACGGTTGATTAATCATAAAAATCAAAAACGACTGCCGGTTTAAAAATTTAACATGATTAGCCGGCAGTTGTTTTTTTGAATAGATAATAAAAAAGGGCATTAAGCAACCCATAACTCTCCAAAAACCTATCGAATAACTTGGAGTGGGAAAAGCCCAGGCAAAATTGTCACGATTTGCAGCAGGTTCGAGAAGGGATGAATTGCAAAGTGAAAACGGGATTTCGAAATTACTGGCTAAGCCTCGCTTTGCTACTTTTGTTGCCTTCTATTCACATTTCGCTTTTTTCCCAGGAAACACACCCATCGAATGAATCCAAAGAACTTGAAAAAAATGTTTATGATATAACGCTCTTGCAGTTAGAAAACTTGCTATTAAAAGAGGGTTTTACAGACAGCATTTTCATCGAATTATTAGCAGATGCGAAAAGCTTGGCAAATCAAGAAGAGTGGAAAGAAGGAACAGAAATACTGAATACCTTGATGGAACTATATGCGCCTTTATCAAGCAATAATGAATATGATTATGATTTTATAAAGCCTGATGCCGGAAACGAAAGGTTTCTTGACGATTATAATATCCTGGAAATTCCGGAAATTAACACTGCTCCTCGCTTGCAAATCGAAGCCGGCGTTGATTATTCGCTACATGAATTTGAGCTTTCTCTTTTCGAATCGGATAGCCTGTTGGTCGAAGAATTGCAAAACCCCTACATCAGTATTTCTTATTTTCAACCGTTTAATTTTGGGAAACAGCAATCATTCCAATTGAACCACCGGTTAAGGCTGGACAACCAGTATTTTAATTACGCCTTGTTCGGAACCTGGGAGAAAAATGATGAAGGATTTAATACCCGATTTGAGTTTGATGGAAATTATTTCCACAGCCAGCTTGTAAGTGAATCTCATTTTTTAGATAGTCAGATGCTACTCTCATTTGGAAATGCCAACAATCTCAAGAACCGTTGGCATATAAGAATGCGCAGCCGCTATAAAGGTAATCTTCAACCGGATTCGCTAAACCGTAATATTTTTTCTGCAAATTTAAATGCCTATTTCGAGCATTTTTTTAATCACACACATTCTTTTTATATCAATTTGACGCCAAATATCTATCGTGAAACTACGAATCCCGGGTATCGCTACTTCCAAAATCGAGTGGGAGGGCGCTACCGCGTTTGGGGCAGTTATAATCGCCTTTTCAATTTGGGTATGGAGGCGATTTACCAGGATTTCCGGGATGACATTAGCGGGGAACAGTACCAAAACCGCTATTTTAGCATAACGCCACGGATGGATGCGGAATGGGCATTTGCTTCGTGGTTCGGTTACGAAGTTCGCTTATCCTGGGAAAACCGGGCTTACGAAACCGCCGATGCCATAAGCCCGAATTATAGCTATTTAAATATTCTGGCAATTCAAAAATTTTACTTTGGCGATTTAAAGTCAATCGGGATTGGGTACGCCGGGGCTGTCTCTTATACACATCTGACGCTGCCGACGAGCTTCTTGGTGTAG
>CAXHHS010001046.1:0-2650 GCA_964015645.1 uncultured bacterium | reverse complement strand
TTTGAGGAGTTTTATAGATAAACATGCACCAGAATTCTTCAAAAGATTAATAAACTCGAGAAAAATCAGCTAAAAGTATCTCTTTGGTAAAAATTACAGAAGAAATCACAAAATAATTCAGGCCACCAATATTAACGGGTTTAGTAAACCTTGTTTTAAAGGTTTTGGCTCTGCTTTTTGATGGCTAGAAAAAATCAATATTTATTTATTAGGAGGGGATGTCATGTACAAACAATTTCAAAGTAATACGGTAAGAGGGTTACTGGTAAACGCACTGTCACTGGTACTTTTAATAGGAATGGTGCTGTCAATTAAAGCACAAAATGTAAAACCGCCCAATAGAGATTTTCTTGTTGGCGGTGCACCGTTGCCCCCGGGTAATCTCGCCGTCGTAGAAAGGACGGGCAATACTATTATCATCCAGTGGCGGGATAATTCTAATAATGAAACCGGGTTTACTATAACGCGGCAGAATACGAGCATGCCAGGTGTAACAAAAGTGAGGAGTACTGATGTTGTAGGAATTGGCAGGATGCTTTCTTTCACGGATCGCAACTTACTTCCGGGACGTTATTGTTACACGATTTTGGCGTATAACGATCAGGGACGATCGAGCCGTTCCAACCAGGTTTGTGTTACAATTCCTGCGACCCCTCAACCGTTGCTACTCCTGAAGATTGTTGGCCAGGATGTGCCACCTCCTTTAGGGCCTCCGGAGACGAAATCGCCTGAAACGAAACAGGGAGTTCTCATGATAATACTTCGCGCCGCTCTTTGGGAAGCTGGCCAGGAAGTGATTGATTCTACAAATGCGAGATTAGGACGCCACTCGGATATTCGCGCCAGGGTAAGTTGGGCCAATGGTGCAGACCCTACCGAGTGCGGATATGACTGTGTACGACCGCCGCGAATGAGTTCTACCAAATATCCTGATCTTCCTAATGAAAAGTTCGCAATAGTCAGCGCACGGTTAAGTTTTTTTGTTGATAATATTCAGAAAAGCACTCCCTTGGGATGGGTATCGGTTCCAGTAAGCCGTACGATTCATACCAATGTAGATATAAGAGTCTATTGCAAAGGCTGGATGGCAAACAATGGGCAAGTTAAAGCCTTTACACAAGTTCACCGGCCCTGGATTGACCAGGATCATAGTTTGTTCGAAGACATCATAAACATTGTTTCAATGGGCTATCTTTCAAATTTTATAGATGCTCAGGTAGCCAGGCAGCTAAGAACGCTCCCCGCGCCCACAGGCAGTGAGTTTTCAGCCTGCAACTCCCTGGGAGTGTTGTCACACTATCCCAACGAAGATCAATGGCAATATGACCGGGTAGTATGGGATCCGGGTCCATCATTGCCCGGTTCTTTAGCAGAAAATGCCAAAGTAACAATCAAGCAAATAAAACGGCTGCAAGTTGCCTCGGATGTAACAACAGCTGATGATTTAAGTTTTACATTTTTTGTAAATGGCAGGGCTTTGCAATACCCAACTATTGGTAAGTTATACTTGCAGGAAAATGAGAGTGTTGAATTAGAAGGTATGTCTATTGTAATCCCCATATCATCGGATAATGAAACTTTGCAGGTTATTGTAAACAGCAATATTGGCGCTGCAGAGTGGGCTGGCTTTGACCGTGATGAGCGATTCGGCAATGGTATTCAAACAATTCGCACATCCAGGGAGGTTGTGCAATCGTTTCCCGTCCGAAAGGCTAAAATTGACAATGACAAACCGGGGCCGGTAGTGCTGAATCTTCAGGAGTTTGAAATCACTTACGAGGTTGAATTTCGAGGTTCAGTTGTTCGCCAATAGGGTGAATTTATTAACGGAATTTATAATGAGAAGAATTTTCCCATTGGACATCTTATCAGTAAAGCATTTAAGGAGAAAAAAATCATGAGAATTATCAATATTATACTCAGCGGAATTGCCTTTTGTGCAGCAAGCCTTTTACCACTTGCTGCACAAACCAACGAACAGGATTCGACTGCCTTGCAGCTCTTGCGCCTGGATTCTTTGCGAGTAACAATTGAACCCGGTAAATTTCGCTGGTGGCCGTTTCGATATGAGGCGGAAGTACGGGTTTCACCGGTTTATTCCGGCAGCGATGCACCGGATAGTTTAATCGTTTTTGTGGATGTAGAAACCCCCGGTGCGACCTTTTGGGTAAATGAGGAAGAGGGGCAGTATGTTAAAAGCGATTATTTAACGATTTACAAAAACCAGGTACAGGCAAAAGGCATGGTAAGCTGGCTGTTTAGTGGTTACGTTCAAGTAACAGCCAAAACCAACCGGTTACGAACGACAAAAGAGGCGAGTGTAAATTTCCCGGTTTTAATTTTGCTAGCTTGTTTAATTGGCGGCGGCTTAGGCGGTTGGCTACGGCGTGGCCGCGATTCGGGATCGAGGATCGAGTTGCCGGCTCGCTGGCTTCCTTCAAAGTGGAGCCGCCGGCTGGAGTCCGTTCACGAAATGGCTATTAGTATGATTATTGGCTTGCTGGTGTTCTTGCTAAATTTTGTCTCCCCGGTTTACTTGGACTTCCGGGCGGGATTGAATGAAGGTTGGTTAGTGCTGGCGCAACCACTACTAATTGGCTTTGCCGGTGGATGGGGTGGCATTCATCTTTTGGCCGGCGTTTTAGGCCAG
>CAXHHS010001045.1:0-2662 GCA_964015645.1 uncultured bacterium | reverse complement strand
ATTGATAAGCAAGTATTTTCAGAAAACCCGTTAGAGACAACATTACAAACCATCAAAACCGTTAACAATTTTATTAATGAAGGTCGTCCTACCCCATCGGATTCTATACGCACCAAAATTCTATCAGTGATTTTCAAAGATCGTAACTTGAGTGATTTTGCGAGGTTGATCGATCAGGAAATCGACAATGGTAATCGAGAAATAACGCTCTCGGAACTCGAAAGCATTCTCCGCACCGGAAAATCGCTGCAAGCACAACAAGCCGAAGCGGCGCAAGAAAGTTTTACCCTCGATGGTCTTCCTGATATTGAGGAAGAAAAACCGGCGGTCGCCGTCGATAGCATTGAAGTTACCGAACAGATGCAAATACCTGAATTTGAGGAGCTTGAGGAAGAGGAATACGAAGTAGAATACGATGAAGAAGACGAAGCGCCTGCAACTCCGGTGCAAGCCCAACAACCGGAAATGATAAAAGCTGATGATGGCGGTTCGGTTGTCGATAAATTGGCCGATCTTGTCGGAGACAAAATGAAGGGCGATCAATTAGAGGATTTGAATCGACTGATCCTTCCCAAACAGCGAAAACGATTTGTTAAAAAAATCTTCAAAAAACAAGAGCAGCAGTACGTAGAATTTATTGGCCTGGTAAACAGCACTCCCACCTGGAAGCACGCCTCAAATTTAATCGACAGCTTCTTTTATCAGCAGGGGCTAAATCCCTATTCCAAAGAAGCATTGGAGTTTAGCGACCTGGTATATAACCGTTATTTTCCCAAGGATATTTCCGTAAACAAAGGCCAGGAGTTTCGTAACTAGTTCAATTTACTCAACTTACGTTCCGGCGCTTTTGGCGGTTTAACTATCGGCTTCCTGGGAGCAGCGTCCTGCCGAATATAATCTCCACGGGAAAGCGATTTCTCCAAAAACACATAGAGCAACGTAAACAAGTAACGGCTTCCCATCTCTTTTATTTTCAACTTTGAAATTCCATGAGTGCGATTTTTCCATTTAATAGGAACCACAACATAAGTGTAATTCCGGGCAATTGCTTTTAACGGAAGCTCAACCGTAATGTTAAAGTGGTAGGAAAGAATCGGACGGATGCCATCAATAACTTCGCGCCGGTAGCATTTAAAGGCGTTGGTGGTATCGTTTAACGGAATCCGAAACAGGAGCATGATGAACCAATTTGCCAGGCGGTTCAATATTAGCTTATGGCGGGGATAAGCAATTAGCTGACCGTTTTTGATAAACCGCGATCCGAAAACGCATTCGTACCCTGCTTCAAGCTGTTGATAGTATGTGATAATGTCTTCCGGCGAATCCGATCCATCTGCCATCACAATTGCAACGGCATCTCCCCGGTAAACTTCCAGCCCTTTTTTAATTGCCAGGCCAATTCCATTCGGCGGGGTATTGTTAACATAATGAAAGTTGCCAAATTCCTTCGAAAGCTGCTGCAATATTCTTTCAGTGTCGTCCACACTATTATCGTTTACAACAACAATTTCGTGATCAATACTTTCGCTCATCAAGGTATTGTAAATATCCGTAACCGTTTTACGGATTGATCCTTCTTCATTGTAAGCCGGTATAACGATAGATAGCTTCATAACCAAACCATTGTGTTTAAAAAGGATAAGGGATAAAGGATAAAACTTTATTCGTAAATCTTTCTATTTATCCTTCATTCTTTACCCTTTATCCTTTGACCAGTTGCTCATTCCATTTTTCCAGGTTTTGCGAATAAATTTCCTGCAATATTTCTCGAATATCATAGCGGAAATTCCATTTGGGATAGTGATTCTTGAATTTTTGCACGCCGCTAATCCACCAGATGTGGTCTCCGGTGCGATTGGTTTCGGAATAGCGCCAATCTAATGTTTTCCCGGTAATATCTTCGCATATTTCAATTGCTTCCAGCATGGAACAGTTGCTGTGCCGTCCGCCGCCAATGTTGTAAACTTCTCCAATGCGCGGCGTTTTATAAAAATGATAAAACGCATTCACCAAATCAAAACTGTGGATGTTGTCGCGCACCTGTTTCCCTTTATAACCAAAAACAGTATATTGTTGGCCGGTCATTACACACTTCATCAAATATGCCAAAAACCCGTGCAGCATTGCGCCGGAATGGCCGGGGCCGGTTAAGCACCCGCCGCGAAAAATCGCAGTTTTTAATCCGAAGTAGCGACCATATTCCTGCGTCAGAACATCTGCGGCAACTTTCGATGCCCCGAATACCGAGTGCAGCGATTGGTCGATGCCCATCGATTCCGTAATGCCGCCGGAATACTCGTGGGATTCCTCAATTTCCCAGCGGGTTTCCAATTCTCGCAACGGCAGGCGATTTGGCGTATCGCCATATACTTTATTGGTGGAACAAAAGATAAAAACGGCGTTTGGCGCAAAGCGACGGGTGTTTTCCAACAGGTTTAACGTTCCGTTGGCATTGACGGTAAAATCAGTGATGGGATCGTTCGCCGCCCAATCATGCGAGGGTTGCGCGGCGGTGTGGATAACCAATTCGATGTCAGTATTGTATTCTTTTAAGATTTTTTCAATTGCGTCTTTGTCGCGAATGTCTTCATCAAAATTGCGGTAATTGGGATAATTTTTTTCTAGCACATTCACATTCCAGCGGGTGGAGGCTTCTTCTCCG
>CAXHHS010001044.1:0-2669 GCA_964015645.1 uncultured bacterium | reverse complement strand
GTTTTTTCTTTCCCTCGATTATAAAAACCATTTTTCTTTTGTTTATTAAATAACGACTTCCTGGGTCTGGCTGGATTTCGTATCCATTAAAAAACTTGACCCAGAAAAATCCGCCAATATCGCTTTTTCAGTCGCTTCCGCGGTTAACAATACCCCGGGAACGCCGGCACCGGGGTGCGTGCTTGCACCCACCAGGTACAATCTCGATATTCCCTTGCAGCGATTCGAAGGGCGGAAACTGGCGGTTTGCGTTAATTTTGGTTCTACGCCCCAGGCGCTTCCCAGGTAATTATTACGTTGTGTTTTAAAATCTTCCGGCGTAAAAAGTTCTAACACTTCAAGGTTTTCTCGCAATCCGTTTAAACCGAAATTTTCTTCCAAAAACCGGAGAACCTTTTCGGCGTACGGTGTTGCCATTTCCTGCCAGTTAATGTTTCCGGCTAAATTGGGAACCGGGATCAACACGTACATGCTCTCGCAGCCGGGAGGCGCCATTCCGGGATCGGTGCGGGAGGGAACGTGCAGATACATAGAAAAATCATCCGGCAAGATTTTTCGGTCGAAGATATCTTTCACCAATTCTTTATAGCGCTCGGAAAGGATGAGCGTATGGTGCAACAGTTGCGGGTATTGTTTTTTGACACCCATGTACATCAAAAAACAACTCATCGAATACGCCATTCGCTTGGTGTTTGCAGTCGAAAACGATGATTGGTGTTCCGGTTTGATCAAATCCATAAATGTATGTGCAAAATGGGCATTCGAAACCACGGCATCCGCTTCAAAAAATTGACCATTCGCCACAGCGCCGATGGCTTTTCGATCACGAATTTTAATCTCGGAAACTTCCGCATTTGTGTAAATTTTTCCGCCGATTTCCAAGAATAGTTGTTCCAGCGCTTCTACTACACTGTACATGCCACCCTTTGTAAACCAAACGCCGCCATGTTTTTCCAGATAGGGAATCATCAAATAAACCGCTGGAGATTTAAAGGGACTGCCGCCGATAAACAGCGGATGAAACGAAAATGCAAAGCGGTTACGCGGATCGTGAAAATACTTTTTAACCACCTGGTAAGCCGGCAGCAATCCTTTTAATTGCAGCGCTTTTGGCATAAACTCGATAAGTGTAGGTAAATCAAATGGTTGGCTTCCGAGGCCATCTTCGATTACACAACTGTAAAGTTTTCGGGTATGTTCGATAAACCGGTCGTAGTTTTCGGCATCTTTTGGGTCGAATGTAGCCATTTGGGTTTTCATTTGCTCGGAATTGCCATTGTAGTCCAGTATCGAACCATCATGGTAATAAATTCGATAAAACGGATCGAGATAAATCAGGTCGAGATAATCTTGCAGCTTGCGCCCGGCGGCTTGAAAAACGCCGTCTAAAATATCCGGGGCGGTTATCAGCGATGGCCCCATGTCAAACGTGTAGCCATCTTTTTTGATTCGGTAAGCATGCCCACCTACTTTTTCATTCTTCTCCAAAATCGTTACATTAAATCCTTTTGCTTGCAGCCGGATTGCAGCAGCCAATCCCCCAAATCCTGAGCCGACAATGACAATTCTTTTCATTCTTCACCTCGTTTAATAAAATACGCTTGCTAAGCGTTATGAGCGTTTCGAATATATGGATTCTCAATTTCTTTGTCAAGTAAAAATCGCTTATATCGCTCATTTGGGTTGATTGTTTAAAAAAAAGGTGATATATTTCGAAGCGACTGATCTTAAACCGGAGGCAGATATGAAAAGCGAGATGGAATATTTTAACAGTATTGAAGCAGCAAAGGTTCTTGGAGTGAACGTGTCCACAATAAAACGCTGGACAGAGGAAGGTAAGTTAGAGTGTATTAAAACTGCTGGTGGGCATCGTAAATTTTTAACAAGCCACATAGCAAATTTCCTGGAAAAACACAAGAAAAAACTATCGAAAGCAAATTTGTTTCCGGCAGATAGCAAAACGGATATAAAAATCAGTTATTATATAATGAAAGGGGATTTCGAATTTTTAAGAGAACATGTTAAAAAACAGGCATTGCAGGGAAAAAGGGGATTGGTGCAAAATGTGTTAAGCGGCCTGTACCTGGGGCAATATCCGCTGCACGAGATTTATGACCATCTGGTTACGCCGGTTTTATATCAAATTGGCGAATTATGGGCCGATGGTAAAATCTCCATCATAGAAGAACACATTGCCTCCCAAACGATTCGGGATAACATCACCCGTTTGCAAGGAATTATTCGAATCCCAACCAGGAAAGTTGGCAAAGCGCTCTGTTTAAATCTTTCCTCCGAACTGCACGATATTGCCTTAAAAATGGTAGATCATGTTTTGGAGGCTCGCGGGTTTAAAACGTTTTATAGCGGGCAAATTACACCGCTGATAAAAATTGAACAATTGTTCGAAAAAGTTAAGCCGCAGCGAGTCTACATTTCCAGCACGCTAATTGAAGATACTGCCGCTTTTGAAGCAGAGCTGAAAATTATTAGTGATACAAGTGAAAAATTCAAAGCGAAAGTATACATCGGCGGTCGCGGGTTTGATTCGATTTCTGTGCATCATCCGGCGATTGAAAAAAGATTATTTACTTTTGAGGATGTTTACAAAAATTGAATTTCTTATCCGGCCAGTTCTACCTGCCCAAACAATGAGTTTAATTCTAACAAAT
>CAXHHS010001043.1:0-2673 GCA_964015645.1 uncultured bacterium | reverse complement strand
TAAATCTGCTCAGCGTGTTCTATTAGTTGGGAAGGATTAACATTCCAGGTTGTTTTCACTTTTGAAGCAAAATGTGCCATTGGGTGTGCTTCTATTCCAATTGCCTCGAAGCCTAATTTTTTTGCCTCTACTAATGTGGTTCCGGTGCCACAAAAAGGATCGAGTATAATATCGTCTTTCGAAAGATTAAATTTTAAAATATAACGTCTCACCAGGTGTGCCGGAAAAGATAAAACAAAACGATACCAATCATGAAAAGCGCGATCCTCTGCCTTTAATTTGTTATTATTGATGTCGGCAGGATCTGTATCGACTAACTCTGGAAAAAATTTTAATTGCATAATCTCATAAGGTTAATAATCGAGCATTAATTTAACATAAAATTGTTAAATGAGAAAAGATAATAGAAAACTTCTGGAAAAAAGCATATCGGTTTCCTACATTAAATTCCTTATGAATAATCAGATTTGTATATTGTTTTTTTGCTTTACGTTTTTGGCAAACTGTGCCAACCCCTTCAGCACCCGCACGCCGGAAGAGCCAGACCTTAGCTCTACCCAGCCAACCAGTTTTAATTTACAAAATGATCCCAACACATTGTTAGCAAAAATTCAACAGACGTATGAATTTAAGGATTCGGAATCCTACAAAAATTGCTTCGCATCGCCGGATGTTGCTCCCGGTTTTCTTTTTATACCGGATCAAAATGAAATTTCGCGATTATCAAACTGGACTTTGGAAGACGAAGGGCGCTATTTTATAAACCTGGTGAATAAATTTGATGTAACATTAGATTTTGACCCCACCAAAGCTGTTCCACAACCGGTACCCGGCACTACCGATACAATGCTGCTGGAATTTGATTATACGATTACTGCTACTGCTATCGGAAACCAACCGGAACGCTACCAGGGCCGCAGCATCATGCATCTTTTAAAAACATCGCAAGAAATCTGGTTTATTTACCGGTGGATCGATTTACAGCAAGTGAACGTAAGCGATAGCACCTGGTCTACATTGAAAGCGAACTTTCGCATTTCTTCATAATTCTTCACAAATATGTGAACTCAAAAAGATGAAAAACAACGGCTTAAGGATAAAAGTATATCTCAAGTGGGCGGTAGGTTCTTATCTATTGGCTTTTTTAATCATAACAAGCTGCTCAAACCCTTTTGCCCCGGCCGAAGCGGACGGCAGCAGAAGCGGTTCAATTTTACTCACCGAACAGAAAACTCCGGAAGAAGTGCTGCAAAACTTCCAATTTTCTTATACATTTAAAGATTCCCTGGTCTACAGCGAGCTTCTGGATTCCACATTCATTTTTTTAAGTACGGATTTTAACGAATCTCCCCCCGTTCCAATTGTGTGGAATCGCGACCAGGAATTAAGAACGGCTGGAAAAATGCTACGATTTTTTAATACACTCGATTTAACGTTTAACCTCATCTCCAGCAGCGTAGCAGAAACAGATTCAGAAGGTGAACCCACCAGGATTGACCATCGGTTGACATTTACCTTAACCCTCGATGGCGGCACTCAAATTCCAACGTTGATTGGCAGGGTAATTTTTACCTATGTCCGGCGAGGAGAACGGTGGTTGATTAGCCGTTGGGAAGAACCTTTGTAAGATTGCCCGCGCACGTCAGCGGTAGTTGGCCTTTGCGCCTTATTTTGAACCTGCAGTCTAAATCGCGATAGCCTATCTCCTTGAGAATTACCATTTTCCCCTCCATTTTTTAAGTCGCATACCAAGAATTAAACACTTCACCTCACAACGATAATCCGTCATTTCCCAACAGTATGTTGCCATTCCCGCCACGATTGTCGCACTTTGGCAAACCGGTGTTTATCTTTATCGCCAACACAGAAATTTTAAATAACTTATGAGGTGCTCAAGATGAACATGGCTGTATTGCGCAACATTTCTTTTGCAGCATTTATTAAACTCAGCGTCATGATTTCGTTAATTACCGGTTTGGCAGGTGCGGTTATCTTCCTGGTGTTCAACTTGTTGGGAATGGCAAATATCAATGTCGATGCCGGGGATGGTAAAATTTCCGGATTGATTGGTACCGTTTTGCCGCTAATTGCCATCCCCCTACTTGCCGGATTAATGGGGCTTATTGCCGGGCTAATCGCTTATCATCCGTTTCTTTGGTGGATAAATTTTACCAATAAATCCACAGGGGAAAACGGAAGTAATCTAACCACTTAAACTAAAGAGGATGACATGAAACCAGGATTTAGTTTGATTTTAGGATGTTTATTAAGTTTTCTACCGCTTTTAGCAAATGCCGGCCAGGATGAGGAGGCAATTACCAAAGTGGTGCAGCTTTTTGTTGATTGCGGTGACCAACAAGATACGGAACTCGCCGATCAAGCGTTGCACAGTGAATCCAAGCAGTTTATTCCGGGCGACCATTTCAAAAATGGATTATTTGTTATCACAAAAGAAAAGTATCTCTCACTATTGCGGATAAAGAAAATCGGTGGTGTAAAACGAGGGGTTAAAATTCACTCGATTGATATTGACACTCAAAATAAAAACGCTGTAGCAAAGATTGAATTAACCTCGGATAGGATGTTATTTTATCAATTTATCGGTTTATCGAAAATTAAGGATGAGGGCTGTCTCTTATACACATCTCCGAGCCCACGAGACTCCATTGCATC
>CAXHHS010001042.1:0-2675 GCA_964015645.1 uncultured bacterium | reverse complement strand
GTTCAGCGTTTTGGCAGGGTTTGTGGAACCCGGCGAGTCATTGGAAGAAACCGTCAAACGAGAGATTTTTGAAGAAGCCGGTATCCGGGTTAAAAATATCCGTTATTTTGGCAGCCAGCCCTGGCCCTTCCCCAACTCTTTGATGGTCGGTTTTACCGCCGAATACGCCAGCGGCGAAATTGCCATCGACGAAGATGAATTGGTGGAAGCCGGCTGGTTCTCCGTAGAAGATTTGCCTAATATCCCGCCGAGCATCAGCATCGCCCGGCAGTTAATTGATGATTTTATTCGAAGCCAAAAGACCATTCAGGGAATTTGATTTCATTGATTTGCCAGTGAGAAAACAGGCACAAATTGCTTAATCGGTATACTGTTCTATCATATTTGGGGAAACACCGGTTAGCCCGGGCAGGAACTTTAGCAATTGCTCGTTGAATTGATACTTCAAATCGTTGATGTCGGAATAGGCGGTGTAGAAATGTCCCAAATCGTCGAGTTTTTGTTTGAAATTAAGCAGGCTCATTATTTCCGGTGTTATTTTGCTCATGTTGATGGGCGTGTCTTTAAAATAGGTATACATTAGCGGTTTGCCATTGGTTTTAAAGGTCTCCAGGGCTTGCAGGAATTCTTCTTCCGTAAATTCCCCCACTTTGGTGTGGAAGAGGCTGACAAACACATCGCAGCCGGCAACGGCCTTGTTGTATTCATCCTGCAAGCGGGTTGGCGACATGGCGTCGAGAAAATCCTCCCACAGCACCAATTCCAAAAACAGGCTAACGTTTTTATACACTTTATTTTTACGATTGATAAAAATTTCAAACTGCTCGCGGTCCGCTTTCAATTCCGAGGAAGACGCCAAAAAGAGTTTGACGGTTTTTAAACTCGTACCCGGCCCCGGTTTTGATCCCGGCGGTGTTTTTACCTTCTTTTCAAATTCTTCTCTCAGCCGTTTGCTGCCAAAGCCTTCTAACAACGGCAGCACCGGCACATCCTCGTAGCTTTTTTTACACTCGATGGTGGCCTTGCCTTTTTCCCGGCGGGTTTTCAAATCGCTGAACTCGTAGAAGGTCGGTGCTTTGGCGGTTTTGCAGGCGGCGCAGTTGCAGGGAATCATTTTTTCGTATTCCAGTTTGTGGTAGGTTTGGCTGATCTCATCCAGCGTATCGGCGATAATAGCGCGAAACTCCGGGATGCCGCTGCCGGAAAACCGGATATAAATCCGCCGCTCAAAAAGATTTTCGATCACCTCCGCTTGCGTGCCGTTGCGCTGCAAAATAACCCCGTTGCGCCAAACCCAAGCATGGTTTTTGATGTAGCGATACATCATCACCACAAACTGCCAGAAAATACCCCTGGGCATAAATACATCGTAGCGGAACTGCATCCGGCTGTTGTGTGCGGGATTCCAATCGTAAACCGGGGTATCTTTCGGGAGCATTTGGGGAGCGACCAGGTTGCCGGCGTTGTCTCTTTCATAGACCAGGCGGAAATTTTTCATCAGCTCGATCAGCACATGGTGCATGGTTTTGTATTGATCGTCGTTCCAAAGGGCAGCGCAATCGCTGCGGCTAAAGCGGCCCTGTTTGGCTTTAATGGTTTCGTCGTCAAAAATGCGGTAAACGGCGTTGGTGGCCCAGGCCGACTTTAAAATAACCCGGTCGCACAACAGGTCGTTATCGGCAAAGTGCAATACAATGCCCAGGTCGTGAAAAAAGCCCAACAGGGTGTTTATATCATCTTCATCGGAAATGTCCTGATCACGGCAAATCTCATCGAACTGCTCGCGAAAAATATGGTTGCGGCCATCGCTTTCCACAGCCCGGCGCACATCCACCCAGCGGGCCGGCACCGCTTCGCCGATATGCGGCAGGCGTTCGGCATGAATTTCGATAGAGCGAATTAGTTCGCCAATTTTCTTCAAGCGCTGCCGGCGCAAACCGGCGTCGCGCTCTTCTTTGGTCTTAAAGTTCACTGAAACCACTTCCTTGATGCTCTCCGGGTAGCGGCTTTTCAGTTCCGCAACATTCACGCTGCGCTGCACATCGTCCTTTTCGTTCAGCACAATAATCATCGGGCTTTCGCCGGCAAACAGCTCGATGATGTTCAGCCAGTAGTTAAAATCGGTGTCGTCTTTGCGGTTATCCGCCACTAACAGGTAGAGCGAGCGTTTGGAGAGGAAAAAGCGGTGGGTGGCGTGGTAAATATCCTGTCCGCCAAAGTCCCACACGTTCAGGTGAAAGGAACGGTTTCCCTCGCCGGTTTTGGCGGGAATATCAAAGCTGTGGGTGTTAATGGTAATGCCGCGGGTGCGGTCGTCGATATGGGGCAGGGGGCAGTCGGGGTCTTGCAGTTTGCCGGCTAAGGTGGTTTTGCCGGCTTCTCCTTCTCCCACAATCAGCATTTTGGCTTCGTAAATATAATCTTTACCCTGGCCCTCTATTTGGCGGTAGTAGTTGCGGATCGCGTCATTTCCCTGTTTCACCACTTCCAGGGGCGGGGTTTCAATAGGGTTTTCGGTTAAGTTGAGGCAATTTGATATAAATTGGTTACTTAATTCAATTTCCAATTCTTTATCCGCGAGCCATACCGGGACCTCTTTTATTTGATTGTTGCTTAAGTTGAGAGAGGTGATGCCTTTGAGTTCTTTGAGAACGGAAATATCGCTGAGTTGATTG
>CAXHHS010001041.1:0-2682 GCA_964015645.1 uncultured bacterium | reverse complement strand
TAGCAATAGAGATGAAAAAGGTTACGAAGAATAAGCTGTTAATATCGAAAATAGAAGAGGTAGTATTAAAACCGATTGGTTACGCGCAGTTCCTGGGAACGCACAAATTGGAAGTGAATCGCGAGCGAGTTTTCCTGCCTGAAAAATCACTAAAAACAACAATTCGCATTTTGCACCTTTCGGATTTTCATGCCTCCGGTGTGGTTCCCTATAAATTTATCGATCGCGCTGTAGAATTAGGAATATCTTGCCAGCCGGATATCATTTGCCTCACTGGCGACTACGCTACCCATTTTATTCCTAAACCGGTTGATCAATATAAAAATATTTTAGCAAAGCTGCCGGCATTTGCTCCCACGTTTGCCAGTTTTGGCAATCACGATATGTGTTATGCCTCAAACAATGGTAAACGTTATTTGGATACAATTCATGTCGGCAAGCTGTTGGAAGACAGCGGCATTGATGTACTGGTGAATGAAGAACGCACGGTCTCAATTCGAAATCAGCAAATCCGAATTACCGGCCTGGCGGATGTTTATTCCAGAATGATGAATCCCGGAAAAATATTGTCGAAAAATGGAAATGTGCCCCGGGAACCGGTGGTTGTGCTTTCTCACAACCCGGATTCCAAATCGTTTCTCAAAAACTATTATTGGGATTTGCTGCTTTGCGGTCACACGCATGGCGGGCAATGTAATTTGCCGTATATCGGGCCGCTATTAACACCGGTTATCGATAAACGCTACCTGGAAGGATTACATCAATGGCAGGGGCGCTGGATTCATATTACCCGCGGTGTCGGCAATGTACATGGTGTACGGATTAATTGCCGCCCGCAGGTTAGCATCATAGAAATATCTTAATCACTTTCTAATTCGCAGCTCTTCTCCTGCAATATCCAACCAGGAATACATCTGGAACGTTCTATCGTTCGACATTGCAATAAAAAGGCCGTTGGGGAATTGCTCATTTAAACCGATACTGATAGCTTCAGAGCCATCGCTGGCATCGGCGGCAGTTTTTACAATTTTGATCCGCCGGTGGAAATGCGGATCATCCGGCTCGCCTTCCCGCTTAAAAATTTGAAAGCGATCTCCCTGTTGATCGGAAACTAAAATGTAGCCGGTTTTATCATCGATTTTATAAATCGAAATCCCTTCGCGATCGCTAATGAAATTATCAATGCCGAAAATCGCTAACTCTTTATTTGCTTTTGCATGATCGGGATCTGCGTGGTACTTACGAATACCGAGCAGTTCATCGCTGCAATAAACGTATCCAAGCTCGTCATCGACGACAATTGCCTCGATCTCTCCCGGCGGGCCGCTCCACAGCCCAAATTCGCGAACTTTGGTGATGTTGATACTGCCATCGCCGGCATCGTTTAATCGATATTGCCATAAATAAGTCCCGGAGGGGCCTTCTTTTCGACTGAGAATGACGTAAAAAGCGTTATCCGCAGCACGCTTGTAAATTCCCACGCCCATTACTCGCCGGATCGAATCCGGATCTCCAACAAAAACATCAAAACCGCCGTTGTCGATTGGCGCTACCTCCGGCAGGCGATAAACGCGGATTTTACGGGCATCTCGTAAGGTCATTACAGCAATATCAATGGTTCCGCTGCCCAATTTAAAGCCGTAATCAATATCTACATTGTTGGGGCGCTCTGTGACCGGCACATCAATTTTTTTAACGATTTTACCAGCGAGGTTAAAAACGTATAACCCGCCGTCAATGCCATCATCGTCTTCGCCTTTATCAGTACCCAGGATTAAACTTTTTGTCGGATCATCCGGGTGAATCCACACTGCCGGATCATCGGTGTCTGCTACTACTTTTTCTGTCGTTAAAACCGGCTGTACCGGTTGTAGTATTTCTACAAACGGGCCATCTTCACCCTCGGCGATTCTTTTTACAGGCATTCCTTTCGTTTCTCCCGCATCACTACAATTTGAAATCATAACCACAACAAATGCTGCGAGAATCATCAGTACAATATTCGGAAAATACTTTGGCATATCGCCTCCATTTTTAGCTGCAACCTTTGAAAAGTTCAAAATCTTTCAAAGGTTATTCCATAATATTTTTTTACCGTAAGTTAAACCGCAGGCCCAACCGCCCCCAGGTTTCGTAATATTCTAACTGTCGAGGTCGGGTTGTGCTGAGGCCGTCAAATGCTTTAAACCGCTCATTGGTAAGATTTACCAATTCCAGGAAAACGTTCAACTGTTTGGTGATGAAGTAGTTTGCTGTAATATCCAATTGAAAGTGATTATCAAAAAAGAGGTCTTCTCGCTCAACATCGCCTAATTCGGTTATATAATCTCCCAAAAAGTTAGCGCTAATTTGGCCGGAAAATCCACCGGCTTCATAACTAAGGGCGATGTTAAAGATATTTTGCGCCTGTCCCGGCAATTGTGCTTCCCGGTCATCTAATAATGTAATTCTGGAATCGACATAAGTATAATTACCATAAAATCCGAAGTTTCCTAAAAATCCCGGTAAAAAGCGCAACTGCTGCTGAAGCGCGATTTCTACCCCGGCAATGCGCCCGCTTTCTCCATTTTGTGGCTGCTTGGTTGTCCCGTCGAGATTATTGTCAAATGCTCGAACGAAAATCGGGTTTTTCAAATCTTTATAAAAGGCGCCGCCGGAAACAACTCCAATCAACTGATTGTC
>CAXHHS010001040.1:0-2685 GCA_964015645.1 uncultured bacterium | reverse complement strand
AGCGTCAGATGTGTATAAGAGACAGTCTTAAAGAAGTGTACATGGTTTTTACCACTTCCAGCTTTTCCTTTTCTATCGACGAACAGCTTTCGACAACAAAGCCGAAAAAAATCTACTGCATTGACAACGGTTTTTTTGCCGCCATCAAAACGGAATCGGAAAAGGATTTTATCAAAAAAGTAAAAAATATTGTGTTCCAACATTTGCGCTTTCAATGGGGAGAAGAGCTGTTTTATTGGCGAGATAAGGTAGAGGTCGATTTTGTAACCAAAGACGGCTTTCCAATAAACGCGCTACCCAGCAATGGCGATATCGATATGGAAATCCATAAACTATTTCATTTTATGAACCGGTTTAACTTGCCACAGGGGCTTTTGATTAATTGGGAACGATTACAAATTATCGAAGAAAACGAACGCAAAATTGTTATGATGCCCTTGTGGCTTTTCCTGACCAAAACCAGGGAAGAAATTTTGGATTATTGATTAAGGGGATTCCAAAAAATTAAATGTCCGAAAGCATTCTCTAAATGTAGTAAACACAATAAACTTTTGAACGAATAAAAACAGGCGAAAGCCTAAACAAAATCCTTCCGCATCATTCTTTTCCGCGAAACATAAAATAAGATGATAATTTGAGCGAGCGCAGCGCCCAGGAACACCAGCGGCCAGCCGGAGAAATCCAGGGAAATGGTTAAAAAGTGCATCTCAAAAAAAGGCGGTAGTAAGAACACCAGCACTTTAAAACTTTCGATAGCCGATTCGATGGGAAAAAATCCCTCTTTACGAATAATGTTGCCAAATACAAATAAGATAAAGATCAACCAAATTAAATGGGCCTGATAAGCATAAGCAAAACTAATTATAAGTGTCGATAAAACGAGTGTAATCAATATAAGGGAGAATCGGCTAGGTAATAACAGGAAATAATCTACAGAAGGAAATCTTAAGCCAAATAGTAGGGCAAAAATTATGACCCAAAATAAATCAATCAAAACAATAACGATTATTTTTGCATAAAGGAAATTCTCTCTTCCTTTTGGTTTGCTTAATAAAAAATAAAGTGTATTGCCTTTCTCTAAAAAAAAAGTAAGGAGCGCTGTCGGTATATTGATAATAAGAGCAAAAATAGAAAAGATAAGCCATATAGAATCACCTAATTGGTCACTTGTTAAAAATCCTCCAAAAATTATGCTAAAGATAACAATAACAACAAGATCAAGCAAATATCGATGCTGTCGCAAATAGTTCAAAAAGCAGAACTTAACAAATGCTATCAATGCCATATTTCTGAAGCCTAATTCTTTATACAAACGGTTGCGTTTCCCCAATTAATAGGGCATATTCTTCCCTTAAAAATCGAATATAGTTTAACCGAATAACCTCAATTTAAAAATATATTTCCAACATGATTGATCAGCAAACCCTGCAAAAAATTCGCAAAGTAGACATGGCCGGTGAATTGAGTAAAAAAACCGTATCGCCGGATCCTGTCCCTCAATTTACAAAATGGTTTGATGAAGCGTTGCATATTTCCGAAACCGAATTAGAGGTAAATAGCGTAACGCTGGCAACCGCGACCAAAGATGGCCTTCCCGCCGCGCGCATGGTGCTTTTAAAACATTTTGATGAAGAGGGATTTACGATTTACACCAATTACAACAGCGACAAAGCAAAAGAGTTAGCGGAAAATCCCCGGGCAGCACTATTGTTTTATTGGCCGCAGCTTCAACGACAGGTTCGAGTTAAAGGAGTAGTGGAAAAAGTTACGACAGAAGAATCCGAAGCCTATTTTAAAACCCGTCCCTATGGCAGTCGAATTAGCGCCTGGGCCTCACAGCAAAGTGCTGCTATCGAAAACCGCGAGGTGCTGGAAAATCGTTTCGAGGAATTTCAAAAAAAATATCCTGGCAAAAATGTACCATTGCCACCGTTTTGGGGCGGATATCGCATTATTCCCAATCGCTATGAATTTTGGCAGGGCCGGGAAAACCGCCTGCACGACCGGGTGCAATATACCCTGGTTAATTCTGTTTGGCAGATTGAGCGGCTTGCGCCTTAAGCCATTAGTGAACGTACAACAATTTGTTGTCATTACGACAAATTTAGAATATCGGTTTATGACTACCAAATTATTGATTTTAACTGCTTTAATTTTCTCATCTTTTGCTATAGCGAATTCTCCTTCCAAAATACTGTCTCAGGAAACGGCCAAATTCGAACATCTTTCCGTAGCCGATGGTCTTTCCCAAAGTTCGGTACATTGTATTTTTCAGGATAGCCGCGGGTTTATGTGGTTTGGTACGCTGCATGGATTGAACAGATATGATGGCTACAACTTTACTATGTTCCACCACAGCCCGGACGACAGCTCAACGCTGGTAAACGATCGCATCCAAACAATAATAGAAGATCGCCTGGGGAATTTATGGATCGGCACGATTGGCGGCGTCTCATGTTTGCTTCAAGAAAGCGGAACGTTTCTAAATTACCACCACGATCCTCAAAATGAAAACAGCCTGGGCAGCAATTACATTATTTCGATTTTGCAAGACCGCAGCGGCGGTATTTGGATTGGCACTCGAAATGGCCTTGATTATTTATTACCGAATACATCCGGCGATTTCCGAAGTCCTGAATTTCGCCATTTCAAACATGATTCTACCGATGCCACCACCCTAAGCAG
>CAXHHS010001039.1:0-2693 GCA_964015645.1 uncultured bacterium | reverse complement strand
GTTTCGGATCGCAAGGGGAATGCAAAACGGACCAAATAAATCCAGCAAATTGCAAGCATCGTAATTGAGACCGGCAGGCCAAACATCATCCAGCGGGCAAAACTCACTTCCACTTGATAAAGCTCTTTGATGACCCCGGAAAATACCAGGTTGGGCGGCGTTCCGATTAATGACGCCATTCCGCCAATAGAAGCGGAATAGGCAATTGCTAACATCAAAACTTTTGCAAAGACTGCGGTTGCCCGCTCATTTCCAGAATGTTTTTGGATGAAGTCTGACAGTTGGATGATCACAGCAACACCGATAGGCATCATCATCAACGTTGTTGCAGTATTGGAAATCCACATCGAAAGCGCGGCGGTTGCCAGCATAAATCCCAGCACGATTTTCCGGCTCCCGGTTCCCATCAAATTGATGATATTCATGGCGATCCGGCGATGCAAATTCCACTTTTCAATGGCAATGGCAATGATAAATCCGCCAACGAACAAATATATTAAATGGTGGCCATAGGCTGCGGTGGTTGTTTTAAGATTTAACCCGCCGGTCAATGGAAAAAGAACAATCGGCAGCAGGGATGTTACCGGGATTGGCACTGCTTCCGTAATCCACCAAATTGCAATCCAGGCTGTGGAGGCTAAAATACCCCGCCCGGCATCGCTCAAATCCGCCGGAGAGAAAAGATATAAGATGATCACAAAAAATGTCGGCCCTAACGCCAGGCCAATCTTTTGTTTGGTAGAAAACGATTTCATAATTATTCAATTTACTATAATTTTAAAAAAACTAAAACTGTATATTTTAATGAACTTATGATTAATTTGATAGTAATGATGCTTTGGAATTCATCGAACTCAGTTGAGATGTTCCCTGACTTGTAAATTTATAATTAACTAAGGAGCGTGCATCAGGCTTTTAGAAGCCGTTAAAACGGCTAAATTTTTCGAATTTTATAAACGCGGTTTAACAAAAAAAAGTGATGCCTGGAAAACCGCTTCAACGGTTTCACTGCCCAAATTATGCGTTTGTGCACACCCTTCAAATAATTTAACTACGGAGACCGAATGCTTCGATTACCTCAATTTCTTTTACTTGCCCTTTTATTGAGCAATACAAATTTACCTGCGAGCACGGAATTGGCTGCTGAGTATATTTCCAAAGGAAATACCGCCTATCGAAATTTTGATAACAGCACTGCCTTAAAACATTATGAAAAAGCGCTGGCATTAGACTCTCTCAACTACGAGGCCGCCTGGAAGCTCTGCCGGGCGTACATCGATGTCGGCGAAGTGATGGAAAATAAAGATGCCCGTAAAGAATTGTATGATAAGGCTATTATTTACGCTCGCAAAGCGGTCGTGCTCGATTCGATGGATGCCCTGGGCCATCTTTTTTTGAGCATCAGCCTGGGGCGCAAAGCGCTGGATGCCGGGGCCAAAGAGCGTGTAAAATTAGCCAAAGAAATCCGTAAATCGGTGGAGGCGTCCATTGCAATAGATTCCACCAATCATATCTCCTGGCATATGTTGGGCCGCTGGCATCGCAAAGTGGCCACGCTAAGCTGGATTGAGCGCAATTTTGCCAATATCTTCCTCGGCGGAGCGCCGAAAGACGCCTCGTTGGAAACCGCTGTAACCTGTTTTCAAAAAGCGATTGAACTGTTTCCCAACGGAACAAATCACCATTTGCAGCTTGGCATCACCTACGAAAAAATGAAGCAAAAAGAATTAGCCATTGCGGAATACGAATTGGTACTCACGCTGCCCAAAACCGAATCGGATCATGAAATTCATTTGAAAGAAGCAAAAGAGCGATTGAAAGAGTTGAAGTAGGCAAGGAAGGGATTTGAGTGTTCATGTGCTTCGGTGTTCGAGTTACTTAAACACAGGAACATTCAAACACATAAACACTGTTAGAAATACCAAATCCCCACAGCTTGAAATCCCACTGCCCGCCGGGAATTGCTGCTGTCTTCCCCGGAACTCCAGCGCAAAACGATCTCGCCGGCAGCAGCGAATTTTTCCGCGAATTTCTTCTCATAGCCAACCGATAAACCGAGTGCGGGGCCGGTTTCTCTACTGACCTCGGCGTTCGTTACGGCATTTTGTACTGTGGTGTAGCTCGCAAAGGAATGAGTTCCCAGGCCAACCCCCGGCCGTACGAATAATCCCTGGTATAGTGGTATTTGCAAAGCGACAAAATAGTAGAGGGTTTCAAATACCTTTGGGTCGCGAACTCGCCGAAACGTGCCTTTATCGTTGGTAATATCGCTGGTGTCCGGCGTTTCATCGTTTAAATGATGCAAGCCGATTTCCACCATTAACATGAGTTTTTTACCAACGCCAAAGCCTGCCCGCCCGTAAAGGTTCGGGCCGCTGCTGCTTTGATCGATATCCGTTTTTAAAATATTGCCAAATCCGCCGCCAATTCCCAGGAGAAATCTGGTTTTTTGTTTGGAGGGTTGTCCAAATACAAAATCAGTTACAATCACTAAGAAAAAACAAATCAATAACGCTGTTGGAAAATAAACTTTAGGGGAAGTTTTCATAGAATGTCCAATCGTTTTCTCTATTTTTAACCAATCAGATTTATCGCCAGGGAGTTTAACTTCATTTGCTGCGAGTTTGTTGCAAAATCGTCATAAAAAGCTGTCTCTTATACACATCTGACGCTGCCGACGAGCTTCTTGGTGT
>CAXHHS010001038.1:0-2693 GCA_964015645.1 uncultured bacterium | reverse complement strand
AAACAAAATCCCAAAAAGAGAAAGCGTTTGTTTTTTCTAAAAAATGCAGTAAACTGACACGCTTTATAAAGTTTAAAGCGGCTAAAGTGAGAAGACTTTGAAGTTTGACACTGTGTTTTTCATAACGATGTAGGATTTCAAAACATTTCATAATGTAGCCAGTGCTATATCCGTAAAAACCTCAAAGGTCAGAATCCTTTCCAAGGAGAATCCAAATGCGTAAGTGGTTTATCGTTTTTCTTCTTTTGATTTGGCAGGCAGTATTTCCCGGGGAAAATCTGTTACAATCCGGCCCCATGGTTGGTTATTCGGAAATGACAGAAGTGTTGTTATGGATACAAACAACCGAAAAAGCCAAAGTAAAATTTGCTTATTACGAAGAAGGAAATCCGGCATCAAAACAGTTTACGGAAGAAATTATCACCCAAAAACAAATGGCGTTTACAGCCAAAGCCATTGTTAGCCAATTAGAACCCGGGAAACATTACGCATATGAATTGTATATCAACAACAAAAAAATAGAACGACCCTATCCGCTTAAATTTGAAACCCAAACCCTTTGGCAATGGCGGGAGGATCCGCCGCCGTTTAGTTTTGTAATCGGCAGTTGCGCGTATGTAAATGATCCTCCTTACGACCGCCCGGGGAGACCCTATGGCGGTGAATATGAAATTTTTACTGCTATCCATAACACGCAACCGGATATGATGCTCTGGTTAGGCGACAACACCTATTTGCGCGAGGCGGATTGGTATAGCCGCAGCGGAATTTTGTATCGCCATACTCACACGCGATCATTACCGGAAATACAGCCCCTGTTGGGTTCCGCTCATCATTATGCGATATGGGATGACCATGAATTTGGGCCTAACAACAGCGACCGCAGCTATCGGAATAAACATCACACGCTAGAAGCGTTTAAACTATTTTGGGGAAATCCGACCTTTGGAATAGACGGCAAACCGGGAATCACCACAATGTTTCAATGGGCAGATGTTGATTTCTTCCTATTAGACAATCGATATTATCGTGCCCCGCAAAATAGAATTACCGGCGAGAGAACCATCTTGGGAGAGCCGCAAATCGAATGGTTGATCGATGCTTTATCCACAAGTTCTGCTCCATTTAAATTTGTAGTAGTCGGCGGACAGTTTTTGAATGTCGTCGCCAGGTTTGAAAATTATATTACCTACCCGGAAGAACGCGCGCGGATTCTTCGAGCAATTTCCCAGGAAAATATTAGCGGCGTTATCTTTTTAACCGGCGACCGCCATCATACTGAACTCAGCAAGCTAAATCGTCCCGGGAAATACTCATTATACGACCTTACAATTTCTCCCTTAACCGCTGGCCCCGCTTCTCGCGCTATTGACGAGCCCAATTATTTACGCGTTCCCGATACGTTTGTCGGTGCACGTAATTTCGCCAAACTTGATGTTAGCGGGCCACGGCAAGACCGGGTATTAATGATAACCGTTTACGATAAAGATGGAACCACACTTTGGACGCGCACAATTAAAGCAAGCGAGTTGCGGTAGAAACGTATTGCGTGATACGCGTTGCGTGTTATGATTGGTTTTTAAGTATCACGAGCACGCTTCACGAAATTCGCAACACGTAAAACATTAAACCAAACACTCCCAAGAATTTTTCCGGATCGGATAATGTCGATTGTATCACCCGTTTCAGGCCATTCACGCATTAGTTATCCGCATTTTTAATGGCGTCCGTAAATGTTTTTTTCAATTGACTTTCTTCAGGAGTGCCAATAAATTTTTAGGCTGTATTTTAGGATTTAATAAGTTAACAAGATAACGGATTTTTAATATCCGGGGAGATTTTTGGAATGCCACAAAAAATTACATTTAAACTGCTGTTGATCCTGGGAATATTTTTGCTGTTTGGATATTTCCTGATCCCCACCATTCAATTTAACACCATGTCGCAGGAAGAAAAAGCCGCCCTCGAACGCGAGGATAATAGAAAATATAAAGAGCTTCTCAAAAAATCCATCAAATTAGGGCTGGATTTGCAAGGCGGCATGCACCTGATTTTGGAGGTGGATGTCAGAGAGTTCCTCGACAAATTAGCCCAAAACAAAGATGATCGTTTTAATAAATCCCTAACGGCAGCGGCAATTGCTTCTACGGAATCTGGAACAGATATTGTAGATGCGTTGGATGAAAACCTCCAGGAAGCTGGCGCAGATATTACTCGCTATTACGCCACTCGTGAATTGTATACACGAGACGAAGTATTGGCTTTCCTAAAAGAAGAAACAAAAAAATCGATTGACCGATCGCTGGAAGTATTGCGAAATCGCGTCGATGAATTTGGCGTTTCCGAACCGATTATTCAAAAACAGGGGAATAACCGGATTATCGTCGAATTGGCCGGGGTAACCGATCGCCAGCAAGCGATTAACCTTGTCGGTAAAACCGCAAAGCTGGAGTTTAGCCTGTTAAAGGATTTGGATAACGTTCAAAGAATTGCCTCAAAAATAAATGATTATTTGATTGGGAAAGCAGCGGATACCGATAGTTCCGATATCGCATCTGCCGATTCGACGAGCGCCCCGGAAGATACCTCCCTGGTGAGTGCCGAGGAACTATTCGGCAGCGTGGATGATACGTCCACAGCCGATTCCACCGGTTTAGCCAGCAACGAGGTTGATGAAAACGCTCAACTGTTTT
>CAXHHS010001037.1:0-2697 GCA_964015645.1 uncultured bacterium | reverse complement strand
GCTTTTATGCACATCATTATTTCCTTCTCACGCTGGCGTTCGGCAAAAAACGTTGCGGCGGAACATAACATCGGAAGCGCATCGTGGATGTCTCCGGTTTCTTCTCTCATCTCCAATACCTGGCGATAATGAGCTTCGGCGCTCTCATTCGCTCCTTCGGATTCTTCGATTTGAGCCAATCCCCAAATGCAAATCATTTCCTTGGCAGTCGCCTTCTCCTGCCGGGCGTGGTTGAGTGCTTCCTGGATGTTTTTTCGTGCCTGGCGTGTTTCGCCCCGGTAAAAATTAATTGTCCCGAGAACGCCCAATGCCACAGCCTTTGGCCCGGAAGGGGATGACGAGTCATTGATGATTTCGCGGCAAATTTTGCTGCATTGTTTCCAATCGCCGGTTCTAAATAACACATAGGTCATACAGCTAAGGCAAATTTGAGCCTGATCGACGGCGCCCTGGGTTTGGCAATAATTATAGGCGGTATAATACGCCTCGCGGGAAGCGGTAAATTGCGAGGCGTACTCTAATGCGCTGCCTAACCTGCGATACACTTCGGCAGCTGCATCTGTCAGGTTGTGTTGTAACGCCAGGGATAGGCCGTTGCGCACCGTTTCTATTCCTTGTTCGGATTTCCCCATGCTGGACAAAACATCACCTTTTAAGGCAAGTGCTCGCGCCTGGATGTCCCAGCGGTTGGCATCTTCTCCGAGTGCAAACGCTTTTTCACATAATTCGATGGCCGCGGCCTGGTTCATCATGCCATAATTTCTTCGGGCCGCTGCTAACCATTCGGTTGCCGATTCTCCGCTCAACCCGGCTTTTTCAAAATATTCTGCCGAATCCCTGCGGGCCTTTAATGACTGCTGCCAGGCGCCTTGAAGATTGTAGATCGTGGCGAGAGAGCGCAAGTCTTTTGCCAAACGATGAGAATCTTGCTTAACAATTGGGTTTTCCACAAGCTCACGCAAAACATGAGACGCTTCGGTAAGCTGACCACTCATTTGATAGCAATCGGCAAGGCGTTCCAATGTATCTAAACGTTGCGCTTCTTCCTGTCCCTCCGGCCATATTTCCAATGCGCGGTTTGCGGCTTTTGCGGCATCGCGATAGGCGTAAAGGCTGCAAGAGCGCTCCGCAGATATTAGAAGCGCTTTCCTGGCTCTCGCCGGCTCGTTTGCCGCAAGCCAGTGTTCGGCAATAAGCTCCGGTAATGCGCCGGAGTTCTCTAAATATTCCGCAATGCGGCGATTCAAGGTGCGGCGGCGCGACCATAGTATTTCGCTGCGAACGGCCTCGCGGGTAAGTGCATGGCGAAAAATGCCGCGGCCATCTTCTTTTTCGATGATGAATTTGCGTTCAAAAAGCTCGTCGATGCCGGTTTCTGCTCCGGCCAGGTCCGTCACCAGGGAAAGGTCGAATTCCATTCCGGCGACTGCGGCAATTTCAAGTTGGTTTCTGGCTTGTTCCGAAAGTCCATCGAGTCGCAATAACACCGCATCGCGAATACTTTCCGGGATGGACACATTTTTTCTGGGAATCAATTCCAGGCCGGAGGTTTCCTCTCGAACAAGACCCTGCTCAATTAGCGTGTTTGAAAGTTCTTCCAAAAAGAAAGGAACTCCCAGGGTTTGATTGTAGATCACATCAATGAGGGCCGGATTGGGAGGTGTTCCTAATATTTGTTGCATCAGAGCCGCGGATTCCCGGCGGTTGAGCGGTTGCAGGATTATTTCTTGCAAGCGTCTTTGCCTGCGCAGCTCATTTCTTAACCAGCGGATACGACTACCCCGGGGAATTTCATCGCTTCTATACGTGCCCAAAATCAGCAGGCTTTCGTTACGAAGTCGATCCGCCAAAACCGGCAGCAATTCTAACGTGGCATTATCCGCCCATTGAAGATCGTCTAAAAAAATAGCGCAGGGATTTTTACGGGCTAAGGCTGTACAAGCAGCAATAATGATTTCTACCAGGTTCTCTCTACTTTCCTGTTGCGGATGCACCTGGGATGGTTGTGCCTGTGTTGTAGAAGTTTGTTTATCCGGAAAACCGAATTCCGGCAATAGCTGACCGAGATATGAAAAGCCAATTGCATTCGGTGGGGCTTGGCTTAAAGCATCGCGTAATACCGAAATAATCGGGCCGTAAGGTGGAGTCGCTTCTTCCACTGCTCTGCCGGTGAAAATGGTAAGCCCGCTATCCGCCAAACATTCTTCCACTAACAGTGTTTTCCCGATACCGGATTCACCGGCAAGTAGAATTATACTGCCCTGACCATCAGCAACAGAGGCGAATGACCGTTGTAGCTCAGCAATTTCGTGTTGCCGTCCAATTGTTCTGCGATTTTCTTTCATCTTATTGAAATCTTCGCTTTGAAAATCAAAATTGCTTTAAAGCGGTTTTGCTAAATTTCCACTCCGGTGTAATTAGCGTATCGCCAAAGTCGAGAGAATACCACGGGGATAAGGCTTCATCATTGGGATTGATTAAAATATGTATATCTTGCGCCGGTATATAACTTTGCGAAACCAGGAAAACCTTTTCTCCGCTTTCTGAATTTTCCGCTACATCCATTACCAAAACCGCATGGTTACCCAAATTTTCCGCTCGCAGAAAAATGTGGCCGGCTTTTATATCTTCTGTTTTTAGCACCGGCATTGTTTTTTCGAGAAGGGAGGGTGGGCCGCCGTGCATCATAATCTGGAC
>CAXHHS010001036.1:0-2698 GCA_964015645.1 uncultured bacterium | reverse complement strand
AGGCCGTTCCACTTGCGTTCGGTATCGTAAGAGGAATCGCAAATATGATTTACTTTTGAATGCGTGAGGGTAATGTAACGGATGCCGCGATCGTAAAAATGCTGAAGATTCTCTAATTTGCCTTCAACCGGTGCGCCATTTTCGATGCCCATTGGCAGGGACACTTTGCCTTCTTTAAACTGTGCTTTCACATCCGCCACGGAGGTTGCAATGGCAAATTTATCCGGGGCATCGGCTGCGATCTTTTCTACCATGTCGATCAGGTAATCGGCAAATTCTTTCGCCCCGCCTTTCGTTTGATAATCCGCCGGAATGAAAATTGACATAAACGGTGCGTTTAAGCCGCCCTCTTTGGCGCGCACGTAATCAAAATCGCCGCCTTCGGTGCGTACGGAAACATCTTCCATATAGTCGTTTAAGCGGTAGGGCAAATCAATATGGCCATCAGTGATGATAAACTTTTGCGCTAATTCTTTAGCCCTTTTGTGCAACTCAGCATCTCTCACATTTTGAGCGTTGCTCTCATTGTCGGTTGTTGCACAAGCTGTAAAAAAACAGATAGTTATATAAAACAAAATCATCTTCGGAAAATTTGCAGTAATCATGCGATCTCCATTTTTAGTGTGGTCGATTTCCTTAAAGCACTTTTCCTAAACTAATAAGGGTTCCCATATTTCTCCACCCGATATTTGCGAACTTATGCCATTATTGCCAATTTATCAATAGTTTATTGCTTGTTGTTGCTACAAATTTTCCGGGTATGATTGCTATTTGGGATAACCAATATTAATTTGGGCTTTCAAAAAATTGGAATTGAAAATCAAAAAACTTAAAGAATTCAAACTTATTAAAGGAGAAAGCCATGTTTCGTATTTTGATCGCCGACAGCCTGCCGGCGGCAATCCTGGAAAAATACAATGCTTTGCCTAATATTGAAATCGATAATCGTTCCGGGATTTCTAAAGAAGAATTGGCGGAAATTCTACCGCAATACCACGGTCTGGTTGTTCGCAGCCGAACGAAGGCAACAGCAGAAATTATCGAAAAAGGAGCGCAATTAAAAGTAATTGGCCGCGCTGGTGCCGGGGTAGATAATATCGATACGGAAGAAGCCACTCGCCGTGGTATTATTGTGATGAATACGCCCGGCGGCAATACGATTGCAGCGACAGAACATACCATTGCCTTAATGCTTTCCGCCTTACGAAATGTGCCATTGGCAAGCGCCTCCATGCGCGAAGGGAAATGGGACCGCAAAACCTATCTCGGTTACGAGTTGTTCGCAAAGACCGTTGGTGTAATTGGCCTGGGAAAAATCGGGCGGGAAGTGGCCAAACGCCTTTCCGCTTTTGGTGTACGGTTAATTGGCTACGATCCGATTTTGACAAAACAGATGGCCGACCGCTTAAAAATCGAGTTGATGAGTTTCGAAGACCTGGTGCAGCAAGCAGATATTATCACCATTCACGTTCCGAAGATGAAAGATACGTTGAATATGATCAATGCTGAAAGCCTTAAGCTCTGTAAAGATGGCGTTATTATCATCAACTGCGCGCGGGGTGGGATCATCAATGAAGATGATTTACTCGCTGCGTTAGATTCCGGCAAAGTTGCCGTCGCCGCAGTGGATGTGTTTAAAAACGAGCCGCCGGAAGATTGGCGCATCGCTCAGCACCCCAAAGCCGTTGCTACTCCGCATCTCGGCGCTTCTACGGAAGAAGCGCAGGCGAAAGTCGCCGATCAAATTTTGCAGCAAATGATTGAATATTTCCAAAAAAATGTGGCATTGAATGCAGTCAACTTTATTTCAGTCAATGAAAAAATTCAACCGATTATCGCACCGTATTTTAATCTTGCCCAACGCCTGGGAACACTATTTAGCCAAATCCGTGATAGCCGTTTAAGAGAAGTTGCGATTCGTTTTTACGGAAGTATTATCGATCTACCTTTGGAGCCAATTGCCTCTCATCTGATGGTCGGCGCGCTAAAAACCGGCAGTAAGACAGACAAAGCGCATAACGTCGATTTTATTAACATGGTCAATTCTTTGGCCATCGCTCGCGAAAAAGGCGTGGAAATTGAGATCAGCAAAAAAGACCACCCGCTTAAAAGCCACACGAATTTAATCGCATGTGATTTTACTACCCAAAACGGAAAGATTCACCTGGAAGGCACCGTTTACGCCAAAGATATTTACCGCATGGTCGCTTTCGGAAAATATGATGTGGATGCCGAACTGGCCGATAAAATGGTTATCGTCGAAAATGATGACGTGCCCGGCATTATCGGTGCAGTCGGCACTATCCTGGCTGGGGATAATATTAATATCAGCCATGTTTCCTCCGGGCGAATTAAACCCGATAAAACCGCCGTTAACATCTTTAATGTAGAAGGTGATTTAAACGGCGGTTTGCAAAATCGCCTGGCAGCGGTAGCGCATGTGAAACGAGTGCTTTTGGTAGAAATATAAACCATTCGAAAAGTGGCAGTAGCAGTTGCAGTAAAAAGACTGCCACGGCTGCTGTCTATGGCTTAAGCCACCACTTACGTGGCTGCTACTTATCCCTGTTTGATTTCGGCTATACCAGCTTTGGTAAAAAAATTTTTGATGAGTTGCGTAGTACGTGATTCTTCGAAAAATTACACCACGCACCACGCACCACGCACCACGCACCACGCACCACGCACCACGCACCAC
>CAXHHS010001035.1:0-2705 GCA_964015645.1 uncultured bacterium | reverse complement strand
GAATTTCAATTAGGCGTTGTTTTGAGCGTTTCAAATTATCCAACTCTATATCCAAATTGCGAAAGGTTAAATCTGCTGGCATTAAATCCAGAAGTTCGTAATCCGTTCCTTTAATATTTTTTTCGATTTGTTCGCCGCCTTTTATGAAGCCTTTGATCCCGGATTTAAACCGGGGTTTTATCCGAAAGTAGTATGTTGCGGAGCTTTGAGGGTCAAGATCGCAAAGCAGGGTTTTAGCGCCGGATTGTGCGGCAAGATAAGATAGATTAACCGCGGTCGCTGTTTTTCCCACCCCGCCTTTACTGTGATAAATGGCGATGACTTTCAAACAACTCCCTCCGCTACCCACATGGGGCTAAATTTAACGTAATTACGGTACATTATTATTGCAATCCTGTTTCAATTTGATTTCGTTTTAGCTGTTTTTGAAAAGCTCGCTAAATAATTGCAGATTTTCCGCAGATGCAAAATTAGCAAATCGCTCTTCAAAGGTATTGCGCACTGACTGCTTTTCAATATCTAATTTTCCTACCAGGCAGCCGATTGCCACCATGGTTTTAGAATGCTCAGAACCGGAAAACTCAGCGTCGTTAGAAAATTGCATCAGCGATTCTTCCTGAATACAGAGATCCTGGAATCGCCCGAGGTTATCTTGCAATTTTTTTAATTGCTTAACCAGCATTTGTATTTTATGACGGGGGAAAAGGCTGCTGAAAAATTCTAACAAATAACGCAGTTTTTTGCACTCGATACGCAATTCATGAAGTGATGCGTCGGGGGAGGCATCAGTAATTGCTTTTCCCTCTTTTATAATTGCGCGATATCTTTTATATATCCGCGCTTTTGCTAAATCGATAATTGGAATGGCGGCGTTTGCCGCATCGGGAGATGCCTCCGGTGGCCGGTTGATATACGTTTCCCAGCCACGAATAATTTGATGATATTTCTCCGAATTCAATCCATCAATTACTGTTTTCAGTGCTTTGCCCCGTTCCTGTTTTAGAAACTCAAACAGGGGATCAATATCCGGGTGCAGTGCAAGTGGCAGCAAATTCCGGTAATCATCAGCGCTCAGCAAATACACATCAAGATCGCGCAAATCATTGCTCATTCTGCCAACAAAACGAAACTCTTCTTTAAATCGATTGGTCATATCTGCCGGAAAAACATCTTTAATTTGGCTCAATGCCGAGCGGGTTCGGCGGACAGAGACTCGAAAATCGTGTAGAAATTCTGTGTCGATATCTTTTTTGATACCGCCTTCATTTGCTTTCATTACATCTAACAAATATCGGTATATTATTTTGGCCGCTTCATCAGCCCGCATGTTTGGTTCTAATTGGAGATTTAATTTTGCAGAGTATTTACCGGGAGATTTTCCAAGAAGTGTTAGCGTTTGCAAATAAATAGAATCGCTCGTTGGCGTAAATCTAAATTCCGTTAAATATGCTGATAGCGACTGAAACTGTTTATCGTAGCCTCTTAACGGAATTAATCGCAGGTGCTGCCACACTTCGCTGGCGTTAGCGTCTGAAATTGCTATTTTTTCAATGACCAACCGAACAACTGTTTTCTGTTCAGTATTCAAAATGCGGATGGATTGCGATTGAATATTGAGTGCAAATAATTTTAACAATGCCCGCATCTCGATAATTGGGTCTAACGTTTTTTTCAAGCTGCTATCCGGCAAATCCCATAAAAATTCCGGCGGCTGTTCCAGCGCGATAGAGGCAATGCGAGTGTCGTCGGTTAAGGCGTTGAGGTAGTAATATTTCCCGATGTTTTCTAATACCAATCCTTCGTTGTATAAGCGCCAATCAAATGTGTCAAAATACGTTTTCTCGATAGAGATTTGTGCTTCTTGTCGAAGCCGGAATCGTGCGTTCAAATCGTTTAAAAACGATTCCTCACTAAAATTTTCCGGTGGGATAAGTATTCTAATTTTTTCCATAAATCTATTAATAACAAATACTTTAAAAAATGTAAATAATATGAATTAAAGTTTTTGCTCAATCGCCTCAATCACAGTTTTAAGCGCTTTAATCCGCGCGTAGTGTTTGGAATTTCCTTCGATAACGGTCCAGGGGGCGTGTGGCGAGCTGGTGCGATAGAGCATTTCATTAACCGCTTCTAAATAGAGATTCCATTTTTCGCGGTTGCGCCAATCTTCTTCGGTAATTTTCCAGCGTTTGGATGGAATGTTTTGCCGTTCTTCAAATCGCCGCAGCTGTTCTTCCTGGCTGATGTGAATCCAAAATTTGACCAAAACCGTTCCGAAGCTGGAAAGCTGCTCTTCCATCTCATTAATCTCGCGGTAGGCGCGTTTCCATTCATGTTCTGCGGCAAATCCTTCAATTCGTTCTACCAATACCCGGCCGTACCAGGTGCGATCAAAAATTGCGAAATGCCCGGCTTTGGGAATTTCCTTCCAAAATCGCCACAGGTAATGGTGCTTTTTTTCGATATCGTTCGGCGCAGCGATTGGAATTACTTCGTAACCGCGCGGGTCTAATTTTTGAGTAAGGCGTTTGATGTTACCGCCTTTGCCGCCGGCATCCCATCCTTCGTACGTTATAATTACGGGAATTCTCTGCTGGTAAACTTCGTGCTGTAATTTCCGAATCCGCGCCTGGTATTGATTTAACGCTTTAGAATATTGTCTGTCTCTTATACACATCTGACGCTGCCGACGAGCTTCGTGGTGT
>CAXHHS010001034.1:0-2706 GCA_964015645.1 uncultured bacterium | reverse complement strand
AAACGATGTGCCTAATCGTGAAGAACGCTTTGCGCTATTTCATCGCATCGTAAAATCGGAAACATTGGGATTGCTGCGTGAAGGCCGGCAAAACGAAGCAGAGCAGCTAATCGCGGATTGTATCAATAACGTAATTCAGTATTAGTGTAAAATATAAGTTAAAATTTTACCACTGATTTGTACGAATTTCGTTGTTTGCCATAAATACAGGACTTAATCCGTGTTTCTCATAAGAACCTGTAACGAAATCAGTAAATTCTATCCAACTTGTAATTGGCATTATTAAGATGATTTCATTCCTCTCCGCAACCTCGGCGGTTAAAAAATCTTAGTAGAAAAGCTCCTGAAAATTTAATTCAAATTAAAATTTTTCTTGAAAATCAAATGAAACCTTTATATACTACAGGCGTAGAACTACAAGCGTAGTATATAAGGGCTTTAATATTAGCCCCCGCATCACGAAACACTTAACACGAATTAAATAGGCGTGAAGAGTGTTTCGTGACTTTATTTAGAGAGGAGAATAGTGACAAAAGACAAAACGCTCAGCGAAATTCAAATGGAAATTATGCGTATTCTTTGGGATAGCGGTGAAGCAACGGTTGCTGATGTACACAAAAAATTAGGCGAATCCCGCGAATTGGCACCTACTACGGTTGCAACAATGCTTACGAGACTGGAAAAGCGGGATTTGATAAACCATCGCACCGAAGGCCGCCAATATTTTTACTTCCCACAAATTAGCGAAAAAGAGATTCGCCAATCGATGGTCAAAGAGCTGGTCAGCCGGGTATTCCGGGGAGATTTTAAAGCGTTGGTGAGCCACCTTGTAAAAGAACCCGAAATCGATGGAGAGGATTTAAACGCTATCAAGGAAATCATTAAAAGCCAGGAAAAGAAGAGGAATAAAACATGATCGATATCGCCACTATCTATGATAGTATCATGAAATTTGTACCATACATCGTTAGCTGGCTTTTGACATATTCCATTCACAGCACGTTACTTTTGTTAATTGTGTGGATCGTTTCCCGTTTTACCCGCTCGCAAAACCTTCAAGATACATTGTGGAAGCTAGCATTAGTTGGTGCGTTGTTGACTACGACATTCCAAATTGGTAGTGGCGTGGAGCCAATCGCCGGCCGCCATACCATCTCTACAGAGGTTGACAACCCTTCGCAATTAATAGAAAAACTTGAGCAACATACTGATCTTGCTGAAAAAGCCGGCGCATTGAGTGATTCTTGTATCAGTGTTGTCGATAACGATACCATTCTCGCTATTACCGCTACAGTGGAAGACAGCCTTGATCTTCAATGGGTATCCAATAATTTTAAGCAGCTTCTTCCGGGGCAAATTTCTAATCAGTTAAATATTGATTCGACATTGATCGCCGCCTACAACGCCAATCGTTTAGCAATAAAAAAATTGGCAAGAAATTCTTCAACACCTATATCATCCTACCTTTGGAAGGATAACAATGAAAATGAAAAAGCGATTGAGGGATTGACGATCCATCGTAAGAAACAACCATTAACTGATACCGAATCTGCTGCGCGGCAAAAAACGCTGCTGCAAGTAGGTACTAAAAACGGCGAAACACCTGATTCTACAATACATGCAATATCCTCATTTTCCATGCCGAATGCGGATTTCGTTAAATTAAACCCGGATGGCACCCCGGGCGCTTACGAACTAATTTTTAATGACTTTAGCTGGATTCATTGGGTGCTCATTGTTTGGCTGTTAGGCGTTCTGTTTAGTGGAGCGAGGTTTATTATTTCCAATCGCCAATTGCGGAAACTGCTTGCGAACCGAAAGAACTTAATCGCCGGCCCGACATACAACCTGTTGTATGAGCTTTGCAAATCATCCGGGCAGCGGAAAGAAATTCGCTTGACAATATCGCCTAAAATTACCAGCCCAATCGCATTAGGATACCGGGAAATTTGCATTCCCGAGCGCGCAATAAGAGATCTCGATAGCGAGCAGCAGCGAACCATGTTGGCGCACGAGTTAGCGCATATCGTGCGGCGCGATCCCCTGTGGCTTTTGTTTACGGCAACACTGGATATCTTATTGTTTTTCCAGCCGTTAAATCGAGTCGCTCGCAACTATTTGCAGGAAACTGCCGAGTATCTTTGCGACGATTGGGCGATTCAACACACCGGTGAATCTTTAAATTTAGCAAAATGCCTGGCGCAGGTAGCGGAGTGGATTCAGGCAGCGCCTCGCTATGCCTATGTTTCCGGAATGGCCAATGGCGGCTCAGCTCTGCGCCGGCGGGTAACTCGTATTTTGGATCATCAGCCGGAACAAAATCGATCCCTGAAACACAAGTGGGTACCCATTTTAGCAATTTGCATTTTGATGTTGATCGCTGGTTCCGCACCGATTATTTCTGCCGAATACATGAAAGCCAATATGTATGTTCTTTATTTAAATCAAGTTAACATCGATAATTCGATATTAGATGAAATTGAGAATTCCCCAAATATCAATGGCACAGCGAACAAGACAATGCAAATCAAAGTTCGCCGGGGAAAATTTAAAGGTAACAACACCAGGGCGCTCGACGGCAGTTGACCAAATTCTGCCAGATAATTAATATTTAAATCGATCATCAAATGATAACCCGTGATTTTGAAATACCAAAATCGCAACAGGAGTACTCTGTACTTTTCGAAAGGAGGCAGGCAATGCAAA
>CAXHHS010001033.1:0-2708 GCA_964015645.1 uncultured bacterium | reverse complement strand
GATGCAATGGAGTCTCGTGGGCTCGGAGATGTGTATAAGAGACAGAATCGAAACCAACCAGCGCCTGTTAAAAACAGCAAAATCTCTGGAAGCGCTGACAGGCGTTAGTCAAGCTGCTTGCGAGCGTATTTCTCATATTGTAAAAGCGCTGCGCAATTTTGCCCGGTTGGATGAGGGAGAAACCAAATCCGTCGATATTCATGAAGGCGTCGATAGCACACTAATTCTTCTGGAAAATAAATACCAGGATCGCATCGCCATTGCAAAAAATTATGGTGATTTGCCAAAGTTAAAATGCCAGCCGGCTCAAATAAACCAGGTATTCATGAGCATTTTGGTAAATGCCGGTGAGGCAATTTCCGGGAACGGGACGATTTACATTTCAACAGGAATTGAAAATAATAATATTCGCGTTGAGATTAAAGATAGCGGCAGAGGAATTCCCCGGGAAAACCTGGAGAAAATTTTTGATCCCGGGTTTACCACCAAAGGCGTGAAAGTAGGCATTGGCCTGGGGCTGGCAATATCCTATAAAATTGTGGAAGACCACGGCGGCACGATTCGCGTGGAGAGTGAGGAAGGGAAGGGAAGCACTTTTATTATTCTGCTACCAGTTGTGCCTTAGCCAGTTCTACAATGTTTAATATCTGTTTACATATCCAAAAACGGCTCAACGCTTTCATCAGCCGGTTTTGGCTCCAATTTGTAAAGCATCATCAAACGGGCGCAAGTGTTCCAGCGGAGAATGGCATCTTCGTTTTTATCGGGGTGATTTTTTTCCGCTTTTTCATACCAATTCATTGCATCTTGAAAGAGATCGTAAGCGATATAGCCGGAGTGCGGCGTTTGGCGTTTAAGAGCGGCCTTCGCCTGCCGCTCGCAAATAATGCCGGCGTAGTAGGCTTTGTCATAGTCATCCGTTAAGCGCGGAAGGTACTGGCGAGCCTGGGTTGGGGTAGCGCCAAATTTTCCAAACTCAAATTGGTCGGTCAGGGCAAGAATGAGAATTACCAGCGCTTCCTGGTTATCGGAATCGCTTTCCAAAACATCGCGGCAAATGCTTTCTGCCTGGCGCGGTTCGTTTAACAGGCGGTAACGCATAGCTTTTTCCAGGGCGCTGGGGATAGCTGCTTTGGAGAGGGGTTTTAATTGAAACATGGTAAGCTCCTTACAAAACGAATAATGTTAGCTTTCAATATCAATTAAAGGATAACGAAGTACATAAAAAAAACAAATAAAATTTTCATGGAGCAGGGAAAATCAGTGCCTTCAAACAAAAACATCAGGTTCACGTCAATTTTCCAAATTATATTCCTTCAACTTGCGCCAAAGGGTGGTGCGGCCAATGGCTAATTCTTTACATACTTGATCGTAATCCCAATCGAAAGCTTCCAGGGATTCCAGAATATATTTTTTTTCCAGCTCTTTTAACGTCAATCGCTGGCCAGTTTTTAGCGAATCCGCTCCATTGGGTGCTGCTTGTTGCAAATTGGGTGGTAAATCGTACAGCGAAATCACTTTTCCGAAAGCGAGTGCTACGGAGCGTTCAATAGTGTTTTCCAGTTCCCGAATATTCCCCGGCCAGGAGTGGTTTTCCAACGCCGATAGCGTTTCCGGCGAAACATCACTGATTTCTTTCTGTAATTTGGCGGCATATTTTTTGATAAAGTGTTTTATCAACAATGGAATATCTTTCCGGCGTTCCCGCAACGGCGGCATCGTCAATTGAATCACATTTAGGCGGTAAAATAGATCGCTGCGAAATTGGCCGGATTCTACCATTTCGGAAAGCTTTTTATTTGTCGCCGCCAAAACACGTACATCGATTTTAATCGTTTCAGTACTGCCAACGCGCTTAATTTCACCCTCCTGTAAAAATCGCAGCAATTTTACCTGCAACTGTTGCGGCAGCTCAGCGATTTCATCAAGAAACACCGTTCCGTTAGCCGCTGTTTTAAACAAACCATCTTTTTGAGCAACTGCCCCGGTAAATGCCCCGCGGTCATGCCCGAACAATTCACTCTCTAATAAATTTTCCGGAATCGCGCCACAGTTAATCACTTTAAACGGTTTTTCCGACCGGTTGCTGAATGCGTGAATGGCTTTTGCAACCATTTCTTTCCCGGTGCCGCTTTCGCCGTCGATCAGAACCGTAATGTTCGTTCGGGAAATACGGGAAATCATCTCAAAAACACGCTGCATTTCCGGGGTGGCGCCAACCATTCCGGCAAAGCAGTAGCGGTCTTCGCTATTTACCCACTCGTAAAATGCCTCGATTTCTTCCCCAATCCATCGATCAATAATTCGCGCTGATTCCCGGCGTTCGGTTTTGTTGAAGTCGATCAACTTTTCAATATCCTGCTCGGAATAAATGTAACAGTTGCTGATTTTTTTTAACCGTTTATGATCCAGACTATTTGAATAATCAAAGATTAAGAGTGGGGCTTTGCTGCGGCGTTTAATTCGTTTGCGGATCGTTTCTTCAGAAAAGATATGGGTTTGGGAAGGACAGGCTACCAGGATATCCGCTTCCTCCGGCAATTCCGTCAGGGAATCTGTGATTCGTAAAAACCCATTCAACTGCTGGCTTAAGGCTTCGTCAACTTCGCCGGCATTTCCCCAAAACCCGAACTTTCGGCAGCCGGCCCGGTAAAGCTCCTGCAATATCGGTTGAACCATCGGATGGCGGCCAATAATATGGATATTGG
>CAXHHS010001032.1:0-2710 GCA_964015645.1 uncultured bacterium | reverse complement strand
GCTATAGGTAAACCCTTCCTGGCGGCGACGCTCCCAGCTAAAAAATACTCGCCCGGCGTCGATAGGATTTGTGCCGGCGCTGTCTAACAACGTTTTGTCAAAACTCTGCGCCCATTTTGCAATTAAATAATCATCGCCAAAGACGCGGATGTTACCATCCAAACCGTAAGCTAAGTTGTACTGGCCGTTTTTGTCAATGCGGCTGGTTAGCATGCCGCCGATAAACGAGGTGGGATTAAACACATTGCGCCGCGCCCGCGCTACCCCGAAATTCTCCGAGGGCACTGCGGCATTAATTTCGTCGATCACGACTTGGTCGTTGGCGGTTTGCATATTCAAAATTCCGACATCCCAACCGCCCATCCGGCCTGCCAGGCGCGCGCCACCGATAATCCGAACCGGCTGCCCTTCGACCAGCCCGATCCTGCGGCTATGAAAAAGGCGGCTGGAAAAGGAAAAATTATATTCGAAAATCGCCGCGCGTTCCTGGAAAAATTGGCGCTTCTCCGGGAAAAACAGCGAAAAGCGCGTCAGGTTCACCTGCTGATCATCCGCTTCCACCTGGGCAAAATCGGTATTGATGGTGCCGTCGAATGTTAAATTATTGGTAACGTTATAGCGAATGTCGCCGCCAATTTCGGTAATTCCATCACTGGGGGCGTTGAACCCGGTTCCGGCGTCGTTCAATTCCGAGAACCGGTTAAAGCCCCCAAGCGCATAAGGCGTTATATACACCGGGCGTTTGCTGTAAACGCCTTCCAACACAACCGGCTGCGCCACGGATGGTTTTACAAAACTCATATCCCAATTGGGTGGAATATCGGGAAAAATATAGCGACCATTGGTTATGGCCATATAACGGTAAACGATCATGCCCATTTCTACCCGGCCATCGCTATCCTGAAAGCCCAAAGTGGAAAACGGAATTCGCATTTCCGCAAACCAGCCTTCTCCGTTTTGGGCGGTGGCGACATCCCAATGCCCGTTCCAATCGCTGTTAATTCCCTGGAAACCGCCTTCGGCATCGTCGGAAACAGCCATATCTACACGGTTGCCCAGCGGGTTGGTGAAACACCATTTGGCGGTTTGTTTATCATTAAAAGAATCGAGGATGATGGCAAAGGTATCGTCGCCGCTCCAGCTATCGCGGTAATAGGCATTGCCGCGAATATCTGCCGGGTTTTGCAAATAGAGTTTGCCGGACATGTAAATATAATCATCGTCATAGGCCACGCGAATCTCAGTCGGTTCGACAACTTCGCCTTTGTACGTTGGCTGAAACATGGTGAGCGAAAACGGTTCAATTTTTTCCCAGGCCGGCTCGTTTATAATGCCGTCTAATTTAATCGGGCTGCTCAACCGTGGTAGTTTTAGTGGCTCCCGGGCAGGTAATAAAAATGGGAGGCAGCAGAATATGATTAGCAGTTTTCTCATCTCTAAATCCAGGGATAAAAGTGTTATGGATTTTGCTTGCAAAATCTCACGAAATTCCCGCTTTGAAGGGGGAAATTTAAATTTATTTGTAAAAAGCATATTTAAGGATTATGCCAACGTGTTTAAGCGGTAGTTTCCACGGAAAACACTTTAACACTATTTTACAGAAATCAGCTCCTCAAAAATTGCGTTTCCGCGCAACGCGTTCATGTCTTTATCTTCCCGCGCTTGTTTTTTGAGTTTGGGGTTGAGAGCAAGGCATTTTTTTAACGCCTCCAGGGCGGAATCGGGATGCCCGGCGGCCAGGCGGATGGCGGCGAGATCGTAGAGCACTTCTGCGTTTTCCGGAGCTAATTTGGCAGTGCGCTCCATGGGCGGCAGGGCTTCCTGGTATTGCTTTTGGGTAAAGAGGGTCCAGCCTTCGTTCCAGGCGTAGTTCATTTGAGCAAAGTTTAACAGGCGACCCAATTCTTTAAACGGCTCGGCGTGATCGTCTACCCGGATATCGATGGCGCGGTCGGTATAACCGCCGTATCCGGCATTTTCTTTGACCACCAGCAATGCTGCGGATTGTTTACCGCGTGAGTCGCCGCCTTTTTCCTGCCCGGCTAACAGGGCAGCATAAATGCGGTCTGCCAGCGTACCTTCGGTTTCCAGAAAGGTTTTTTCCATGGCGATTACGACGTCTTCCCCGGTAAGAATGTTTCCCTGCACCGCATAGTTATCGCCGTTGCGCCCACCTGCCCAGGGAACGCAGCCTTCCCCGGTATAGGTGGCGGAACCGCCGTTTGCCGCTACAATGCCGAACTGTCGTTTCGTTGGGTTATCATCATTGCGAATGAGCACGTCTACGACCTCTCCCGGGGTAAGCCCCATTGCCAATAAATCCAATCCCTCCCAGCCAAAAGCGGTGTTGGCGAACGATTGGGTTGCCACCGCGCCAATATCCGCACTTGCCCAGGGAACCACGTTGCCCACCGCAAAAAACCGCGAGGCAACGGCGACGCCTAACTCTCCAGCTTCCGGGTCTGCTGCGACGATGGAAAAAGTGGAAACCACCTGGTGGTCGCGTAAAACATCTTGCGATGTTTGTTCCGGCGATTGCCCCAATAGTAACGTGGAAAAAAGTAATATCGGTACTAAGAAGAGATTGGGTTTGGGTGATGTCGTTTGTTGTATCATTTTTACGATCTCCTTTTTTGTTGAATATATCGAAATCTATTAAGGTTATGCTGCAAAAAGCCTGCGGCTTTTTGCGCGTCTGCTCAGCTGCGCG
>CAXHHS010001031.1:0-2710 GCA_964015645.1 uncultured bacterium | reverse complement strand
GTAAAACGCTGGAAAAAACACAAGCAAAAATCGCGGATGCCGGCGGCGAAATTATAAAGCCGACTTTCTCTTTTCCCGGTGGCCGCAGGTTTCACTTTAGCGATCCGAACGGCAATGAATACGCGGTTTGGTCGGATATAGGCGCTTAGAGGCGTTTTTGAAATGTGCCACGAAGACACAAAGACACCAAACTTCACTAATTCTTTTAATGTGTTTTTGTGGTGCTTTGTGATTTAGTGACTTAGTGGCGAGTTTTAGAATTAGGATAAAAAATGGCAAAAAGAAAAGAAACCCACGTTCGCAATGCAATTTTAGCGTTTTTCAAATCCATCGGGATGCGCGAGCGGTTTGAAGAGAATCTTGCCATTGCATTCTGGGATTCTACCGTTGGCAAGCATATCGCCCGCCATACCGAGCCGATCAAAGTGGTTCAGGGCGTTATGCTGGTAAAAGTGGATGAAGATGTTTGGAGAACGGAATTATCATATCGAAAAAACGAGTTGGTTCAGGAAATCAACCAAAAAATAGGTAAAAAAGCGATTAACGAAATTAAATTTTATTAGGGAAATTACTCATGGCAGACGCAAAAAAGACAACAAACACAAGTCAATATTCCGCAGAGAATATTCAGGTTTTAAAGGGATTGGAAGCGGTTCGAAAACGACCGGCAATGTATATCGGCGATGTTACGACTCGCGGTTTACATCACCTGGTGTACGAAATCGTCGATAACAGCATCGACGAAGCGATGGCCGGTTACTGCACCGAAATTTATGTAACCATTCATCAAGATGAGAGCATCACCGTTCAGGATAACGGGCGCGGCATTCCGGTAGATATTCACAAAGACACCAAAAAATCGGCGTTGGAAGTAATTATGACCGTTCTCCACGCCGGTGGAAAGTTCGACAAAGACACTTACAAGGTCTCCGGCGGTCTGCACGGTGTTGGGGCCTCGGTGGTAAACGCTCTTTCCGAGTGGTGCAAAGCGGAAGTTTACCGGGATGGATTTGTCTGGACGCAGGAATATAAGATCGGTATTCCGCAGGCACAGGTTAAAAAAGGTAGCAAATCTAAAAAGACCGGAACGAAGGTAACCTTTTTGGCAGATAACAATATTTTCCGAAAAATAAGATACAACTTCGACACCCTCGCTAACCGCCTGCGAGATTTAGCCTTCTTGAATAAAGGATTAAAAATCGTGCTTCGTGACGAACGGTCGGAAGAAGACGAAAATGGTCAAAAGGAAGAGGTCTTTCACTACAAAGGCGGGTTGATCGAATTTGTAAAATATCTCGATCAAAACCGCATCGCTTATCATAAACCGATTTATTTTGAGGATGACCGCGACAATGTAACTGTGGAAATTTCTTTCGAATACAACAATTCCTACAACGACAATATTTTCACCTATTGTAATAATGTAAATACGATTGAAGGTGGAACCCACCTTAGCGGATTCAAATCCGCCCTGACCCGCACGCTGAATAATTACGGCAACAAAAACAATCTGTTGAAAAAAGTTCAGCTAATGGGGCCGGATACCCTGGAAGGATTAACCGCCATCGTCAGTGTAAAAGTAGCGGAACCGCAGTTTGAGGGACAAACCAAAACAAAACTCGGTAACGGTGAAGTAAAAGGGATTGTCGAGTCCGCAACCAACGAAAAACTCAGCGAATTTTTGGAGCAGAACCCCTCGGTCGGTAAAAAGATTATTGAGAAATGTATTACCTCGGCACGTTCCCGGGAGGCTGCCAAAAAAGCTCGCGAATTAACTCGCCGCAAAAGCGCCCTGGAAAGCAACGCGCTGCCGGGAAAATTGGCCGACTGTTCGATTAGCGATCCGGAACAATGCGAAATTTACCTGGTGGAGGGCGACTCCGCAGGTGGTTCTGCCAAACAGGGCCGTGATCGCCGGTTTCAAGCAATTTTGCCGCTGAAGGGTAAAATTCTAAATGTGGAAAAAGCCCGGCTGCATAAAATTCTCTCCAACGATGAAATCAAAACTATCATTACCGCCCTGGGCACCGGCGTTGGCGAAGGCGATTTCGATATCGAAAAATTGCGCTATAAAAAAATCATCATTATGACAGATGCCGATGTTGACGGTTCTCATATTCGCACTTTGCTGCTGACGTTTTTCTTCCGCTATATGCGAGAATTGGTGGAATTAGGCAACGTCTACATCGCCCAACCGCCGCTGTATAAAATTAAATCCGGCAGGGAAGAACATTATGTCTACGATGAAGATGAAAAAGATGACATTTTAAAACGCTTCTCCAAAAACGGCAATGCCAATAGTAAAATTAATATTCAGCGCTACACAGGATTGGGCGAAATGAACCCGGAACAACGTTGGGAAACCACCATGAATCCCGAAAAACGAACCCTGCTGCAAGTGGCGATGGAAAATGCGGCAGAAGCAGATCACATCTTCAGCACTTTAATGGGCGACCAGGTTCAGCCCCGTCGCGAGTTTATCGAGAAGAATGCTAAGTATGTGAGAAACCTCGATATCTAAGTTTGCAAGTTAAAAGTGCCTAAAGTGAGCTAAAGTTAAACAACTTGCAAGCTTTAGGCACTTTAGATCACTTTCAAACTAAATTAGCATAAATTTAATAAAAACAATTTATTAGCAATAAAGGAACACAACACTATGGAACTTCAAAGACAACGAATTATACCGCTGCTGTCTCTTATACACATCTGA
>CAXHHS010001030.1:0-2715 GCA_964015645.1 uncultured bacterium | reverse complement strand
TTTAAGCTGGTATTCTTCTTCGATAAATGTTACCAGCCGCAGCATTCCGATAGAATCGATCATGCCGTCCATCAAGAGGTTTTCTTCCGGCTGCACTTGATGGCCGTTATTGAGCAATTCTTGAGAGACGAATTTTTGCAGGGTATTCTGGGTTTCCAATGTTGCAACTCCTTTTGCATTTTTACAAAATAATAAACTATAAGTTATTTCAATCTTTATTACGCCTAATTCGCCTGTGCCTGTAATTTCCGGCGATTTATTTTACCGGTGGGCGTTCGCGGAAATGTTTCTACCGTAAAAATTTTTGCCGGAATGGCATACCAGGGCAACTGCGTTTTGATATGTTGATTTAATTCCGTGGAAATCAAGTTTTGAGCATTCTTAGCCTTTACTGCTGCTTCGATATGTTTTGCGCCATCGCCATTTTCAACCGGAAAAGCGGCAGCTTCCTCAACTTGCGGGTGGGACATCAGCGCCATTTCGATTTCATCCAATTCTACACGGTAACCGCGTATTTTTACCTGGCGATCTTTGCGGCCGATAAATTTGTATTGGCCATCAGGCAAAATTTCCACCAAATCGCCGGTGCGGTAAAAAACTTCTTGATAATCTTCAAATATGTTTCGGCGATAAAATACTTTTTTGTTCAGTTCCGGGCGATTCCAATAGCCTTGCATCAAAGTCGGGCCGCGCATCAAAAGTTCGCCGGATTCGCCGGGGGCAACCGGTTGATCGGTTTCATCGATAACCAATCCTCGCATATTTTCGCACGGTCTGCCGATGGGAATCGGTTCGTCGGGATCATCCGGCAGCGATTCGATGTTGTTGTAAGTGCAACCGTTGGTTTCCGCCGGTCCGTACATGTGGCTGAATTTGGTGTGCGGCAGCATCGCCATCAGTTGCCGAATGTGCGCCGGGGAGTGGGTGTCGCCGCCGAAAACGATCCAGCGCAGCGAACTCAAATCCCGCTGTTCCAATGCACCGCGAAACAGCAGCTGGCTGATCGCAAACGGAACGGTGAAAATTGTGGTGATTTTTTCATCCGCTAATAATTTCGAGTAGCTTGCCGGCATTCGCATGTATTCATCGGGAATAATAACCGTTGTCCCACAAGCCACAGCGCTGGCAAAAAAATCAAATATTGACATATCGAAATGCAGCGGCGCCTGGTTGGTTAGACGGTCGGTGGCGGTAAAATCATAAGCGAACGCCGCCCATTTTGCGAAGCTTAGACCGCTGTAATGAGTGTGCATAATCCCCTTCGGATTTCCGGTAGATCCGGAGGTGTAAATGATGTAAGCCAAATCTTGATCGATAATGTTAACATCGTCCAAACCACCGGATGGTACATTGTCGATTTCGCCCCAGGAGATACAATTTACCGGTATATCGTTATCATCTTCAATACCGAGCGCATATTCCAAAGCAGTATTTTCCGCCTGGATTTTTTGCAGCAGCTCCGCTTTTGATGGCTGTGTAATGATATGCTTAATCCCGCAATCGCGGATAACATAAGCGATCCGGGATGTTGGCGCGGAAGGATCAAGCGGAACGTAAGCTGCACCTGCTTTCATCACCCCGTAAATTGAAACCGCTGTTTCCAGGCTTTTGCCAAGATAAATGCCCACCCGGTCGCCACGCCGAACACCGGTTTCTTGCAACATTCGGGCAAGGCTATTTGATCGCTCAACAAGCTGCGTGTAAGTGAGCCTTTGATCGTAAATCTGCACGGCTTCATTATCTGGGAATTTTTCTGCCGTGGCGTCTATTGTTTGGTGAATTAGGTAAATCATCTTTCCAAAATATTTTCTACTAACTACTATTTGTGCTCGAGTGTTCAAGATCTTTTAGAAGAAAACCATTTATAGAGAACAGGTTTCATGTTTTCTAAAACCCTTTCAGGGTTTATTGTTTTAACCCGACAGTCCCAGGGTTCTCCCGAATGTTCGGGAGAACCCTGGGTTTTGGTCTATAACGCCTTCGGCGTATTTAATTACCGCGAAGCGGTTTTACAACAAAGCCCAGGGTTTCCCGGCCTTCTGGGAAACCCTGGGATAAAAAATAAAAGGAAAACAAACCCTGAAAGGGTTTTAGAAAAAACGACAACCAAAATTCTCAAAGAACGGGTGATAATACAACTCAAACACACATTAACACCATAAAACTTCTATAACCCTAAAAGCTTCGCAATAATATTCCGCTGAATATCCGATGTTCCACCGTAGAGCGTTCCGCCGATCGCATCACGAAGGTCACGTTCGACATCGAATTCGCTCATGTATCCGTAGCCGCCGTGGATGCGAATGGCGTCCATACTCGATTGCACGAAACATTCGCTAAAATAAAATTTGGCCATTGCCGCTTCCATCACGGCGGATTTGCCCGTTTTTTTGAGCCAGGCGACTTTGTATAATAAAAGACGAGCGGTTTCCAGCCGCACTTTCATTTCCGCGATACGATTGGATATCGATTGAAATTTCCCAATGGTTTGCCCGAACTGCTTGCGTTTGCGAGCGTAATCGATGCATTCTTTCAACTGCCGTTCCATTGCGCCCAATTGGCTGGCTAACATGCAGCTTCTTTCCCACTCCAGAGCGCTGTTAAACAAACTGATGCCGGCCCCTTCCGGCCCCAGGCGATTTTCTTCCGGGATAAAACAATCTTCAAATACTGTCTCTTATACACATCTCCGAGCCCACGAGACTCCATTGCATC
>CAXHHS010001029.1:0-2720 GCA_964015645.1 uncultured bacterium | reverse complement strand
ATCATTCGGAGCGTGGAAAAAAATGTATGGCTGTTTTCCATCTTCGATCCATTGGGCGGCAACTTCAGCGATTTTTGTTAAGCGCGGTACGTTTGGTGTTACGGAATTGTAACCAACAAATCGCAGCAAAGGGTTTTGCCCGGTGGTTGTAAATTGCTCCGGCATTTGGGGTTTTTTGCGCTGTGCTTCGGCAATATCTGCCTCGGAAGATTGAATTCCGAATAGAGTTGTGGTATCAAAAATAACCCGGTCAACGCTGTTTTTGATGAGGATTTCATTGAAGCGCCTTTCTTTGTCCCCCGCGTCAAAAAAGTCCAGGTGACGCACTTCTACCGAATAGCTAAATTCGCCGGGAAGTGATTGAAGATAGCTATCTAAAACCGGCAGGGCGTGGTGATTAAAGGAAGGCGGTAATTGCAGAAAAAACAATCCCAAACGTTCCCCAAGTGGAGCTAATCTTTGGAAAAACTCGTGGGTTTCTTTTTCCGTGCCAATTAGCTTTCGCGTGTGACTGATGATTTGGGGAAACTTGAAACTAAAGCGGAAGTTTGAAGGCGTATCTTCCTTCCAGCGTAAAACGGTATCTGCTTTTGGCAGCCCGTAAAATGTGGTGTTTCCTTCTACGGTATTAAAAACGCTGGAATATTGTTGAAGAAAATCCTTTGGTTTGGCATCTTTGGAAAACAACTCTCCTACCCATTCTTTATTTGCCCAAATTGGGCAGCCGAGGTAGTAATTTCCTATTCCCATTTACAAGTCGGTTGACAACTTAAAGCGAAGAATACGGTTATTACCGGTATCTGAAATAAAAACAATCTGTTCTTCCAAAAATGGCAGCACGGCAATCCCTTTGGGGCTGTTAAATTCCTGGTCACCATCGCCAAAACCGGCTACGGATTGCAATTCTTTTCCGAGAGAGGAATAGCGGTAAAATCCCGGTTCCGTACCAGAGCCACCGGCATCGACTGCAAAGATAAAACCATTTCTATCCAACGCAATATCTTCTAAATTCGCTCTTACATTAATGCTGTAAATATCCTGTCCGATAAATGTAATATTGGGCGTCAATATTTCCTGCCCTTCAAACAAAACTGTGGTAATATGTTGCAATTTAAAATTATTGGACTCTAATTGGGAAGTACGGCCAATGTGCGTGAAATAGAATGCGGTTGTTTGCTCTCCACTTAAAGAAATATCCAACCACCTTTCTCGTAAAGAAACAACGGCGGTGGGAACAATGGTCGAGAACAAACCGGTTCCGTTTACATTCATGGGCAATGGGCCTTTTAAGGTATGGTTCCCATTAAAATCGAATATAAAACTAAATTCGGTTGATACGGAATTGGAGTCGGCTGGCTCTAAAACGGTTACATAATATTCGAACCCGTTAAAAACCGAGATTCCGGTAAATTGATGAGTGGGTTTGCTGGATTGTTCAAACACCATTTCGACTGGCGCTTGCGCAATATTGTGGGCAACCGCCACAAGATCAATCTTGAAAACTGCATTTGTTCTGTTGACAATTAATAACTGCAAACTATCATTTTGAGAAATCGCTTCCGGGTGGGGAATCGGTTGGGAAACGCCCTGTACAACGCCACCGACATCCATCATTACAATGCGGTCGTTGCCCGTATCGCAAATATATAGGAAATTATCCGCACCCAGGTAAATATCACCCGGTTGGTTAAAATTATAGCCATTGGCTGCATCGAAAGGCGGATTGATTGACACATAGACTTCCTGCCCCACGTTTCCGAATTGATCTTCGGCAGGCGGAATTTCCGGTAACGGAAGTTTTTCGCGGGAACAAGATAGGGAAAAAATGAACAGTATTAATACAAACCATTTCATAAAAGTAATTATTTTGCCCATAATTATTTTGCCATCTTTCTTTTAAATCGAGAACACAAATCTTAGAACTGGAGCTGAACAGCCAAACGATTTACATTGCCCAACCGCCCGAAATTCGTATACGCATAATCTAATTTAAAGTCGGACATGCTGATAGGAAAATGAAGCCCAAATCCGGCAGAAAAACTTTCCTCCGCTTGAGCGGTTTTGTAGCCAGCCCGGAGCGCAATCGTGCCATTCCACGAATACTCCGCTCCCAGGTTGATGTTTTCCGCATTATCATTGGGATGATTTAATTGGACGGAGGTCGTAACCCGGTGAGATTCGTTATCTATTAACTCTCCAGCCACGCCGATACGAAAGATTGTCGGCGGCGCGAAAGATTGAAAATTGTCGATGGTAACTACCTGGTTATTCAGATCGATGTACTGGGTAGTTCCGCCCGGTCGAAGGTCCCTCCCAAAATGAGAGAGCGCAACTGCAAAGCGGGTCGATTTCCAACCGGTATCGTAATATGTGCCGAGGTCGAATAGCAAGCCGGACATTGTTACATCGGCAATAATTTCGTGCATATATTTTGCCGTAATGCCGAAACTGAACTTGTCTGTCATTTTGCGGGCGTAGGTAAATGCAAACAGAAAATCTCCAAAGCTGAAATTACGCCCGGTGCCGAATGGCTGCAACTCCGTGGTTTCCTTCATATCTTCCGTATGAAGATAGGTGACTGCCACCCCAAAGGAATTCGAGGGGCCGAGGTTGAAAGCAGCACCGGCATATTCCATTTGCACATCCACCAGCCATTGGGTGTGCGAGAAAAATACCGTTGGGCGCGTAAATAAGGCGATGCCGGCAGGATTCCAATATAG
>CAXHHS010001028.1:0-2720 GCA_964015645.1 uncultured bacterium | reverse complement strand
GAACATCCGAATCATGGACATATTTATACTTCCGCAAATCCCGTTTCCGTTTGGTTGATTTTTTCGTCAAAATATGGCTTTTGTAATTTCGACGATGCTTAACCTTTCCGGAGGCGGTTAATTTGAATCGCTTTTTTGCACCTCGATTTGATTTCATCTTTGGCATTTTAAAATCCTCAAATTTTATTACTTCAGCAATTAATGATCGGCCTTTTTGTTAAGGAAAACCATCATTCGGCGGCCTTCCATTTTAATGGGAGATTCCGGCTCGGCCAATTCTTCCAAATTCTCAATAACTTTGTTGAGTATATCCCGCCCCATTTCCTTATAAGCAAGCTCTCGCCCGCGGAAAAGAACAGTAAATTTAACCTTATGTCCATGCTCCAAGAATTTTCGCGCCTGCTTCAATTTCGTCTCGAGATCATGAACATCTGTTTTGGGCCGCATCCGGATTTCTTTTACAACAATTGTATGTTGCTTTTTCCTGCTTTCCTTTTCCTTCTTGCTTTTTTCGTACTTGTACTTACCAAAATCCATGATCTTGCAAACCGGTGGGTTTGCATTTGGCGCTATTTCAACTAAATCCAGGTTAAACCCTTCTGCTTTTGAGAGTGCATCCCTTGTTGAAATCACTCCCAACTGGTTGCCATGGGGATCAACGACGCGTACTTGTGGAACCCGAATTTGCTCGTTGATTCTTATCGTAACTTTTCTTCGAGTGATACGATTCTCCTGTAACTATATGAAACTTATTGTTTTGAGTTAATTTCCTCTATCATTAATTTAATAAGCGAATCGATTGCCATTGCGCCTTTGTCACCTTCTCCTTTGTGCCGCACGGCGATCTTTTCACTCTCAACTTCTTTATCTCCGATAATCAACATATAAGGCACTTTTTGTACTTCCGCTTCTCGAATTTTAAATCCGATTTTTTCGTTTCGACCATCCAGCTCAACACGGATATTTTGGCTGCGCAGGTTTTCATAAATGGCCCGGGCATAATCCTGGTGACGATCCGCAATCGGCATTACGACTGTTTGCACAGGCGCCAACCACAATGGGAAATTGCCGCCATAATGTTCGATAAGAATTCCAAAAAATCGTTCCAACGACCCCATTAACGCTCGATGAATCATAATCGGCTGATGGGCTTTGCCATCTTCCCCGATAAACTCCAAATTAAACCGTTCCGGTAAATTAAAATCGACCTGAACGGTTGAGCATTGCCAGGAGCGCCCCAGGGTGTCTTTAATTTTAATATCGATTTTAGGGCCGTAAAAAACGCCTTCGCCCGGATCAACTTCATATTCCAAATTCTTGATTTCCAGGGCGGATTTTAACGCTTCCGTTGCAGTATCCCAATTGTCGAGGCTGCCGACATATTTTTCCGGGCGCGTGGAAAGATAAACCTCACAATCTTTAAATCCAAAGGTTGTAAGAATATGAAATACCAAATCCAGCGCTTTGCCAATTTCATCCGTTAACTGCTCCGGGGTGCAAAAAATATGGGCGTCATCCTGGGTAAACCCACGAACTCGCATTAACCCGTGCAGTACACCGGAACGTTCAAAGCGATAAACAGTACCTAATTCAGCATAGCGAATTGGCAAATCGCGGTAGCTGCGCAGGTGATTTTTGTAAATCATCAAATGGAAGGGGCAGTTCATCGGCTTTAATTGGTAATCGACATCTTCCAATTCCATTGGCGCAAACATATTTTCTTGATAAAAACCGGTGTGGCCGCTGGTATCCCACAGGTTTAATTTTGCTGCATGAGGTGTATAGATAACTTCATACCCATGCTTGTAATGCTCTTGAAACCAAAAGTCTTCCATAACTCGCCGCATTCGCGATCCTTTGGGGTGCCAAAGAATGAGGCCGTTGCCAATGGTTTCCTGAATCGAAAATAGGTCAAGCTCTTTACCGAGTTTGCGATGGTCGCGTTTCTTCGCCTCTTCTAGGCGATGCAGATGATCCTCCAGCATCTGTTTTTTCGGAAAACTGGTTGCGTAAATACGCTGGAGCATTTGATTTTTCTCATCCCCACGCCAATACGCGCCGGCAACGCTAAGCAATTTGTAATATTTGCTTAACCGACCGGTCGAGGGTACATGCGGCCCCCGGCATAAATCCGTAAATTCGCCTTGCGAATACGCTGTGATGGCCTGCTCATCCGGCAGATCGTTGATCAATTCGATTTTGAGGTTTTCATTTTTATCTTTGAAGAAATCCAGCGCCTCCTCACGCGAAAGCACTTTTCGTTCAATTGGATAATTTTCATCAACGGCTTTTGCCATCTCGGATTCTAACTCGGCAAAATCATCGGGAGTCAGTGCGCGATCAAGCTGGATGTCGTAATAAAATCCCCCATCAATTGGTGGGCCGATGCCAAGTTGTGCTTCCGGATATTTGCGTTTAATTGCCTGCGCCATCAAATGCGCGCTGCTGTGCCAAAATACTTCTTTGCCTTCTTTATCTTCGAAAGTTAAGATTTGCAATTCACCGTCTTCTTCCAGGGAGCGCCATAACTCAACTACGTTGCCGTTAAATTTTGCTGCGAGTGCTAATTTTGCCAGTTTATGGCTAATACCTTTGGCAATTTCCCCCGGGGTGATTCCTTTTGGATACTCTTTTTGGCTTCCATTGGGAAAGGTTATTTTTACAACTGAATTCTCCATGAATCGTGTTCACACATCCTTTGTTTCACAAAATTTCAAATG
>CAXHHS010001027.1:0-2721 GCA_964015645.1 uncultured bacterium | reverse complement strand
AGATGCAATGGAGTCTCGTGGGCTCGGAGATGTGTATAAGAGACAGATATACGAGGGATGAATCCGTACGGCAAAAATTCAACCCGTTAAAAGATTTTTTTAACGGCAAACGAATTGTGTTAGTGGATGATTCTATCGTTCGCGGAACGACTATCCGCAAATTGGTGCGAATGGTAAAAGGTGCCGGTGCTACGGAAGTGCATTTGAGAATCGGCTCCCCACCGGTTACCCACTCCTGCTACTACGGAATTGACACGCCGACGAAAAACGAGTTGATTGCCAACAATATGTCCATTACGGAAATTCGTGATTACTTCGGTGCAGACTCTCTTAAATATCTAAAAATGCAAGACTTACGAAGCTGTGTTAAACAGCCCGAAGGATTTTGTTACGCCTGTTTTAATGGGGAATACCCGATACCCAAAACGCCTTAAGTTTAAAATTTGCTCCGCAAGAGTTCCTTCGAAACAAATTAAAGATGCCTATTTTATGGATATTATTCGGTTAAATAATATGATTTTCTATGCCCATCACGGTTATTACAAAGCCGAACGGGAATTGGGGCAGAAGTTTGAAGTCGATGTGATTTTGGAATGTGATTTTGCCAAAGCAGTAAAATCCGACCGGCTGCAAGACGCCGTCAACTACAAAGCCGTTTACCAAATGGTTAGCGGTATTTTCAATAGCTACAAATTTACCCTCCTGGAAACACTCGCCGAAAAAATCGCTAAAAACATTCTTGAACATTTTCCGGTACACTCCATTCGAATTCGGGTTCGCAAACCACAAGTTTCTATGAATGGTTTTTTGGATAATGTAGAAGTCGAAATTTATCGCGAACGATTGTAATGGTGATAATTTATCCTTAAACCTTTGGCAAAAGCCACCACTTCGTGGAAACCTTTATCCTTTATTAAAATGCCGGTGTTTATCGCATTAGGTTCTAATGTTGAACCTCGCCAATTATTTTTAATACAAGCGATTGACCGCTTGAAAACGATTGGCAATATCGTAAAAATTGCCCCACTTTATGAAAGCGAAGCCTATGGGGAAACCGAGCAACAAGCATTTTTAAACAGTGCTATTCTTTTGGAAACCGCTTTAACACCGCAAGCGTTACTGGCATCGCTAAAGCGGATTGAAAAGATATTAGGCCGCCAAAAACGCTATCGTTGGGGTCCGCGCGAAATTGATCTTGACATTATCTTTTACGATCAGCAAATTGTATCGCAAAACGACCTTGAAATTCCGCACCCGGATTATCGGAACCGGAGATTTGTTTTGCAGCCCCTGGTTGATTTGAATGCACATTTTGTTGCACCGGATTCGAAAAAAACGTTATTTCAGTTATTAAAAGAGTGTCATGATGAAACCCGAATTCAGCAGTTAAAATTAGAGTGGTGCTAATTATAAAACGGTATGTTTTGTATCCTTTCTCGGAGCCAATTGGAGACCAAAAGGTAAATAATAATACTTGACGCCAATAACGAGTTTCGTTATCATATAAAATATGATCAAGAGTTTTAAGGATAAGGAGACTGAAAAAATTTACCATCGGGTCTATTCGCGAAAACTGCCTCAAGGTATTCAACAAGTTGCCATACGTAAACTTTGGATGCTCGATGCCGCACCAAATCTGAATTCCTTAAATACCACCATCTAATCGATTGGAAGCCCTTTAAGGAAATCGAAAAGGTCAGCACGGTATTCGAATTAATAAACAATGGCGTATCTGTTTTGTTTGGAGCGATGGAAACGCTCATGATGTTGAAATTGTAGATTATCATTAAGAAGGGATTAAGAATGAATGAAAAAAAGATACCACCGGTTCACCCGGGAGAAATACTCTTGGAAGAATTTTTAAATCCAATGGGCATTACACAATATCGCCTAGCGAAAGACATTAATGTACCGGCCAGGCGAATCAACGAAATTGTTCATGGAAAACGAGCGATTACGGCGAATACGGCTTTGAGATTAGGTAAATATTTTAATATGTCCCCACAATTTTGGATCAATTTACAATCCCATTATGATTTAGAAGTGGAAATCGACAATATCTCTGATGAATTGGAGAGTGAAGTAAAAGTACTTAAGGCAGCAAGTGTATAATAGAAGACCTCGCCCATGAATACAAATATGAGCTTCGACCACTTACGCTACATTGCCATCGAAGGGGTTATCGGCGTTGGCAAAACCTCGCTGGCTAACAAATTGAAAGAAGCCATCGGCGGGCAGCTTTTCTTGGAGGAATTTGAAGAGAACCCCTTCCTGGAAGATTTTTATCGCGATCCCCAGCATTTTGCTTTCCAAACGCAGCTGTTCTTTTTGCTGAGCCGCTACAAGCAGCAGGAAAAAATTATTCAATACGACCTCTTTCAAAGCCGCATGATCGCAGACTATATGTTTCAAAAAGATCGTATTTTTGCGACCATCAACCTGAATGAAAAAGAGTTCATCCTCTACAACATGCTGGCAACGATTCTTGAAAAACGAGTTGTTAAACCGGATTTGGCAATCTATTTACGCGCCAGCACCGAACGTTTATTAAAAAATATTGAAATCCGCGGCAGGGAATATGAAAAACAAATCAAAAAGGAATATATTAACTCCCTGGCAAAATATTACGATGAGTTCTTCTGGAATTATGACGATACGGCGCTGTTAATTATCAATCTGTCTCTTATACACATCTGACGCTGCCGACGAGCTTCTTGGTGT
>CAXHHS010001026.1:0-2730 GCA_964015645.1 uncultured bacterium | reverse complement strand
GGCATCTCGGTAGCGTCCTGTGGCAAAATAAACCATCGCCAGCCGGGAACGGTACTGAATCATATCATCAGTTTTGGAATTTTCATTTAGCGATTGAGCTGCTTTGCTGGCCCATTGTTCTGCTTGTTCGGTTCTTACACCGGTTTTGGCCAAAAAAACCGCCGCGCTACTCAGTTTGCCAAGATCGGATTCTGTTTCCCCGGGTTTGCCCAAATACGCATTGATTGTTGTCGAGACGATTTTATCTTTTAATGCTTTTCGCGCGCTCGCATCCGGTGCTTCTGCCGCTAGCCAATTATTAAAGTTGGCTAATACTTGTTCACCACCACCATGCAGCATGGTCCTGGCCGCCCATTCCAACGCTTCCCTACGATGCCCGCTGGCTTCCAAGTATAACGCCAGCCGCTCGGTAAATTCGGGGTCATCTTCATTGTTGATAACCGCTTCTCGTTGTAGTTCCAGCGCTTTGGCTGCGTTTCCCATTTGATATTGAACATAAGCATGAGTATCCAAAATGCCGCGCACGCGCCCTGGGTTGTTCGTAGACCGCGCCCATTCCACGGCGAGTTCAGCGTATTTGTTGGCGGTTTCCAGGCCGACCTTTTTTTCTGCCAATTGCCAGGCCAATCCATTGTAGGCGGAGCCGCGGCGATTTTCCGAGATCGTCGCAAGATATTTTTCGGCGGCATCCAATGCTTTTTCACCCTCATCCATTTTCAGGTGGGCGCTAAATAGGCCGCGATACGCCCGGCCTTTGCTGCGGCTTTCCGGGTAATTTTTAATAAACGCCTCCAGCGCCTCAACCCGTTTTGCCGGATCGTCTATAGAACGAGCAGCATTGTAAGCGTCGGTATCCGCCTGAGAGAGGACGACACCGGAAAAAAATATCAGAAATGCAACAATAAACGATAAGAAAATGAGTTTAGAGAAATTCATTTTTCCGCTTCTCCAATTTTAGTTGGAATTTAAATTCATTGAATTACACAAGGTAGGAAAGTAAGCTGGTCTGGAATTCGTGATAAAGCGTCAATACGCTACGCTGCCATTTATTGTTATTTGGGGTATCGTATGTCTTCTTTCCGTTGAAAACCCGAATGACAACAAATGACAGTAAAGTTCAATTGACAACAAAATGGAATGCTCCGCAAGGCCCAATAAGATTCCAATAATCACGCCGTTGCTCTTTGCCGAAACATAATCGGAATATGTTTTTCTGTCGGGGCGCCAATTTGGTAAAGCTGCCAATTCGGATCGTAATTGCTGATCATCTCTCGCATAAAGTTAATTTTCTCGGTAGAAGAGTGAACTCTGTCGCTCCAATCGAATAGTTCCACCCGATAGTTGTAGCGTTTTTTTTGGCCATTTACTTTTACTTCCACTTCGATGACTTTATGTTCATCCATATCGGGAACCTGGATACAAATATCACTCATAACCGCACTCCTTTTTTAATAGATTCATTGAACATAATAAGTATATTATATGAAATTGTTTCCAAAAAATCAATATTCAAGATGCTGCCGTCTCTGTCGCCCAAATGATGCTTTGTAAAGAAATAATCAAACGCTATACCAATATTGTTTTTAAAAGAGTTAGCTTGTTTTTTATGCGATGAGTATTTTAATACCTGTTCGCTTATAAAACATAGGCTGTGCGCTTACGAACATAAATAATATTAATCCCACAATTAATTTGGGATTGGTAGTTGAAAACAATGGTAAGGATTACTAACTTAACTCCGTAATTCTCACAGGGGAACACAGGTAACACTGGTGAAATCGGAAGGAACAAACATAACGTGAAAATACTTACCAACATTAAAGTTCCCGGCCTTCATCAAAAACCAATCTTGCTGGATGTCTTTTATAAAAACGATTCCCGACCCAAGCCAATTGTCATTTTTTCGCATGGTTTTAAGGGGTTTAAAGATTGGGGGCATTGGCATCTGGTTGCACAAGAGTTTGCCGGAAACGAATTTGTTTTCGTGAAATTTAATTTTTCACACAATGGCGTTACGGAAGATGATTTACTGAACTTCGGCGATTTGGAAGCATTCGGCCACAACAATTTTTCTATCGAATTAGATGATTTGGGCACGGTGATCGATTTTGTAACCAGGGAAGCCTCGCCGGTATTGCAATCCGAAATGGATGTAGATAAACTTTACCTAATCGGCCACAGTCGCGGCGGCGGCATCACTATTTTGAAAGCAGCGGAAGATGCGCGGGTGAAAAAAATCGTTACCTGGGCCTCGGTTCACGATTACCAGAAATTTTGGGGTGATGAGTTTATTGCCGGGTGGAAGGAAAAAGGCGTTCAATATATTGCGAATGCCCGTACCGGGCAGCAGATGCCGCTGTACTGGCAGCTTTACGAAGATTATCAAAAAAATTTAGAACGCCTGCACATTCCCACAGCTATAAAAAAATTAAAAATTCCGGCGATGCTGGTTCACGGCACAGCCGATCCGGCAGTTCCTTACGCTGCCGCATTGGAAATGAAGGAGTGGAACCCCAATTTAGAATTATTAACCATCGAAGGCGGCGATCACGTTTTTAGTGGAAAGCACCCCTGGAATGAAAATTCGCTGCCGGAAGATACTACAAAAGCGATAAATGCAACTATAAATTTCTTTAAATTTTAGTGTTGGTAAGTAAAGCCATAACAGGTGTTGATGAAAGAAACTGAATTCTCCAAACCGGCTCTAAAAACCCTCATCAAACGTGGGCT
>CAXHHS010001025.1:0-2730 GCA_964015645.1 uncultured bacterium | reverse complement strand
GTTCCGGTGGTTTCGCCTTGCAAAATGCGCCAGGATTTGTTGACTGTAGTACGAGGAAAACTCGACCAACCGAATTCCGGGCGGATGCCCAATTTTTGGACATAGGTAAAGTTTTTATAAGTAAATAATCGCAGCAGGCGGCTTTCTTTTTCTAAAAATGTTTTTTGGGATTCCGTGGTTGAGGAATACGTGGGGCGTTTTGCCATAAAAATCGTTTGATCTCGCAAAACCTCGACCGTATCCCGCAGGAGTTTACAATTTTGAAATATTTTGTAGTAGCCTAATTTCTCGTCGTTTTCGAACAAACCGTTTTCCGTTTTGACGAGGTAAAAGATATCGCGATTTAGACGAACTTTCATGGCCCGGGTGAAATTATCGCTTAACAAAGTGTTGGTTTCTTCGATTTGCAATGGCTGGTAGGGAGCAAAATTTGCCCGCTGTTCGCGGAAAGAAATTTGTTGCTCGTACTTGTTGTAAATAAATAAGCTGGAGGGGGTTTCAAAGATAATAAAATCAGCGATTTTAGCGGTATTCTGAGCGAAACTTGAAGCATTTAACAACAGAAGAATTGCGATCGAAACGAATCGGAAAATTGATAGGGTGTTTGAGGCTGAAAAAATAAGTTGTAAACGTTTGAATAAATAGGCAAAATGATTATGGGCAAAATAATTGATAAAGATTGAAGGAATCATTTTGCCCGTAATTATTTTGCCTTTATAGTCTAATAAATTATTCTTTACTCGTAATCCAAATTTCACAGGAAGTATATGACGAATCAATCCCGCCGCTCCTGCCATTTTTCGACGGTGGATAGCTGCGAAGCAACGCCGTAAAGATCAATCGTTAAATCATCGAACTGAGTGCTGAAATAAGCCAGCGAGGGCATGGAAAATAGCCAGGCGCCGAGGGCCATTTGCTGCTCTATTTCATCAAAATATTGGGCGTAAAACTGCCTGTCACCAACGTTATTGGTGTACATAAACCCGTGCATATATTCCAGGAATTTTAAAATATCTTCCTTTTCCGGGCCATCCTTCATGGCATCCAGCCGGCAAAAATTATTGTTCGCCTGAAGGGATTGCGAGGCGGCGACAATTTCTCCTTTGCTGTTGGTTTCCGTTTTAAGGCTAATTTTTGAGACAGCAAAACTCGGTTCCCGTAAAAAGATGTTGTACAAATCGAATAAAAATGTGCTTTTATAACCATCGATAGCGATTAATAAGGCATCATAATCGCCGCGGCGAATTGTTTCATTATTAACCGCCAGGGCACGCACCCGCCCCTGGAACAGCGACCGGTCGTTCAAAATCTCGATCAACTCGGAATACTCTTCGCGATGGCCATAATTTAAGCATGCCGCAATTTTGACGCTATCCGGCAGCACCGCAACATTTGGCGCAGAGCGATCTCGCGGGGGAATTACGATTTCTTCTTCCACATAATAACTGGATGATGGGAAAACGCTGTAATTCAGATAATCATCATAATTATCGCTATTCCCTTTGTAATCGGTGACGTGTCGCTGCTGCTCGGTTCCGACCTTAAAGAAACGCTGAATAATGGTTTTATGATTTAGCAATTTGCGCAACTCCAGGCGTTCTTGCAAACCCAATCGCTGGGTGTTAAATAGAACGGCGAAAAAAGTGGTGCTGATGTTCGACTTTACAAAATAATCTTCTTTGTCTTCTAAAATAGAAGACAGACCGCCAAAAGGTGTATCGAGCAGCACATTGATGTTGCCGTTTTTCAGTTCCGTGGTAAACGTACTATTATCAACAAATGGACTCAACTTTACCTGCTCTATTGTGGTGCGGGAAGCGGGGTTGCGAAAAAACTTGGTGACCTCCGCTTGCGGCACAACGGCCAAGTAAGGCCCGCTGCCGACGTAATAATTTTGTGCTGCCAACTCTGAAGTATGCGGGATAATTTTAAACGACAACACGGTTTTAATATCGGTTTCTGTCCAAATGCGGTCATCCTTAAACCGGAAACGGATTTCGTTATTATTATCCGGGCCTTCAAAATCCCAGGATTCCAGCGCTTGCGAAACCAGGATGTAATCCGGCGAAAGGCTGCCTAATTGGCGAATTCGCTTTAGTGTAAAATTGAGATCCTGGGCAGTGAATAACACATCCTGCGCTTCGCTAATGGTTACTTCGCCTTTATCGGCCAATTTTACGTCGAAACTGCTGTGCCATTTTATATCGGGTTTTAAGCGAACAACCACTTCGCTGTTATCATAAATATCGATGAACTCGCCGAGGGCATCTTCGAACACCACACCACTGGGATTGGCAGAAATATTAAAAAGACCATCGAACAGAACTTCATCCAATTTATCGGAAATCGGTACGGAATGCAGCAAATGCGGATCAAGCTGCGGTTTTTGGTGGGCAATATAGGGAATCACAATTTGGTTGGATAAATCCGTGCGAGTAAACCACCACAATGCTCCTAAAAGAACCAGCACTCCCACAATACTCCCGCCAATGATATAGTGTTTTCGTTGCATTCAATCGTCTCCTTCGCTCTTCAGATCAAAATTTTTGTATGAGTGATTCGTGTTGCGTGTTACGTGAACTCGAAACTCGAACACTAAATATTCACTATTTTCAACTTCTATAACTTCATATTTTACTTGACTTAAGCAAATTTCTCAGCAATTTTCCGCACCACGCACCACGCACCACGCACCACGCACCACGCACCACGCACCACGCACCACGCACC
>CAXHHS010001024.1:0-2736 GCA_964015645.1 uncultured bacterium | reverse complement strand
ACATAAGGAGGGGACAGCATAGTGAAGCGTCCAGCGAACGATGCAGGGGTGGTTGCAGCGCATGCCTCGTTCAACCACCCCTGGTTTTCTCCACTATCCGCACAAAAAAAGCAGGCCAAAATCCAAAATCCGAAATCAACCATCATCCCTTAATCACCCCCACCGGAACCAATTTGGCTACTTTTTTACTGATGCCCGCCTGGTGCATCACATCCACCACTTGCGAAACGTCTTTGTAGGCGTAGGGCATTTCTTCTGCTACAGTGCGCATGCCACGTGCTTGCACTACTACACCCATATCGTGCATCTCTTTCAGCAAATTTCTCCCGCGCCCCATTTTTTTCGCTTTCGAGCGGCTTTGCACCCTACCGGCCCCGTGGCAACTGCTGCCAAAGCTTTCCAGCATGGACGGTTGCTGACCCACGGAGACAAACGAATAGCGCCCCATATCGCCGGGAATAAGCACCGGCTGGCCCACGGATTTATAACGCTGCGGCGTTAGCGGATGGTTGGGCGGAAAGGCTCGCGTGGCCCCTTTGCGATGCACGCAGACCGTTTTCAGCTTGCCGTCGATGTCGTGCTCTTCCATCTTGGCGATGTTATGGCAAACGTCGTATACCAGGCGAAAGCCCAAATCGCGCTCCGATAGATGAAGCGTTTCCAAAAAGCTCTTTTTCGCCTGATGCTGAATGACCTGGCGATTGGCCCAGGCAAAATTCGCAGCCGCCGCCATCGCTCCCAAATACCACTTCCCTTCCGGCGATTGGATGGGCGCGCAGGCTAACTGGCGATCCGGCAATTCGATGCGATATTTTTCCATCGCTTTGCCCATGACGCGTAAATTGTCGTCGCACACCTGGTGGCCGAGGCCGCGCGAGCCGCAGTGGATCATCATCACCAATTGGCCGGGAAAAAGACCCAGTGTTTCCGCGGCGGATTCATCGTAAATCTCCGCAACTTTTTCCAGCTCCAAGAAATGGTTGCCGGAGCCGAGCGTGCCAACCTGGTCGTAGCCGCGTTCTTTGGCTCGCTCGCTAACGGTGTCGGGATCGGCAGATTTCAGGCAGCCGTTTTCTTCCGGGCGATCCAAATCCGCCGGCGAAGCGAAGCCTCTTTCCAAACACCAGTTGGAGCCGTTTTTCAGCAAATTGTTCATTTCTTTTTTCGATAATTTTTTAATCGCGCCGGATGCCCCCACGCCGGTCGGCACGTTTTGAAAGAGGCTGTTTACCAATTTCTCCAGCGATTTTTGCACATCGCGCAGTTTCAAATCGGTGCGCACCAGCCGCACGCCGCAGTTAATATCGTAGCCCACGCCGCCGGGAGAAATAACGCCTTCATCCACATCCGTTGCCGCCACGCCGCCGATGGGAAAGCCGTATCCCCAGTGAATATCCGGCATGGCAATCGAATATTTTTGAATCCCCGGCAACATCGCCACGTTGATTACTTGCTTCAAACTTTCGTCCTCTTTTAAAATTTGCATCATCATTTTGCGGTCGGCATATACCTTGCCGGGGACTCGCATCCCCTTTTGCGGCGGAATGAGCCAGGTAACATCGTTAATTTGCTGAATATCGATGTCGTTGTATTTCAGGGTTTTCATCTTCAACCTCATAATATTCATTATTGCCACAGAGCCACAGAGTTTTCAGAGAACGGGTAAGTTGTTTATTTTCAAACCTCCGAGTGCTCTGTGTCTCAGTGAGTGCCTTGTGTCTCTGTGGCTAAAATTCAAGTTATTTTTTACTAATCCTAAAGCATGAACTACGAATCTGCTAAAACCTCCTTAAACAATTTTTTCAATGCCTCATCCGGTGGCTGCCCATCATTTTTGTGGCGAAAATAATCGATAAATAAATCCTCCATACTCTTATCCAGGTTTACTTTTGGTGCACCGGATTTCTCGCTGGTTTCCTGTGATTTAACTTGCGGAATAATTGCCACAATGCCGTCGTGCGCCTGGTTTAAACGTTTGCGATCTTCCTGGGAAAGATAGGTTTCCGTCGCCAATGTTAATTCAACAAACGTATCGGGATTTTTTTGCAGCCACTGTTCCGCTGTGTCAATATCTTCGAACGCCTGGCGCAGCAACCGGCGGCCGCTTTTTAATTTTACTGCACGATGCGCGATTGTTTTGCCGGGCTGCGCTTCTACAATGATGGCATATTTGTCCTGGTCTGCTTCAGCAAAACTATATGCCAGCGGGCTGCTGCTGTAAACCATCGGGCAAGGCGACTTGGCAACCACCTGCTTGCGATGCAGATGCCCCAATGCCACATACTGAAGTTGTTCGGGCACATTCTCGGCATATATCGCCTGCAAACCGCCGACGTGCAAAATGGGTTTTTCCTCCTCCGGCTCTTCCAGTTTGCCTTCTTCGCCTTTTTTGATCATAAACAAGTGCGTCATCAAAATATTAACACCACTTTGATCGCAATATAAATCAGCGATTTGCTGCCATTTTTTTTGTAGCAGGCTGTGGAGTTCGCTTTCGTTGTCCTCAAATCCCAAAAAAGTTCGAAGACGGGTTTCGTTGGCATAGGGTGTCAAAATAATTCGTAAAAGCGAACTTGTTCCGGGCAGCTTTAGTTCGATAAATCCTTCATCCGAGCGGGTAATTTGTAAGCCGGTTTCCAAAGAGAGCGGTGAAATGATGCTGTTGGGATATCCCGCTAAAATAATTCCGCATTCGCGTGCCAGGGGATCCGGTGCGGCAATCCGGTCCGGTGAATC
>CAXHHS010001023.1:0-2737 GCA_964015645.1 uncultured bacterium | reverse complement strand
GTCGGCAGCGTCAGATGTGTATAAGAGACAGGTCAAATTCAAACCCAATTTCACCGGAGCTGCTTTCTTCCGGCTCGAATCGCTGTAAACTTGAATCGGGGGGAATTGCCAGTGCATTATCTCGCAGTGTGTGAATTTTAAAATTCTTTCCAAAACTTCCATAAGGTGAGAATTTCCACTCTGAACGAGAGAATTCTACTTGTGCACCAGCTGTCGGAGAAATATAGTGATCGCCGGTAACAACGTAATCATCTCGCAAACCGAGGTGTGTTCTCCAGCGAATATCGCCGTTCCTGGTTATTTTATCGCGCAGCGCAATAACCCCGGCAACGCTAAAGCGGTTTTCAAATAGCAGGGCGTTATAACGAGGAATATCTCTTTGCGTTGTGCGGTTTATGCGGTTGTCTTCCAATTCATCATGAAAATATTCTGCCAGGAATTGAAACTCGTTGCGATTATCAGAAAAGGTAAATTTCTTCAACAAACGGGCATTCAAAACGGTCGAGATAAAACTTGTGATAAAGCTATCGGTGCCTTGCAGTTGTTCGCGGGTTAGATCATCGTTTCCACGCAGATAGTTGACATTAAAATCGAAATCGCGAGCGCCGAATAAACTGCCTTTGTAGGATGCAGATGCCAAAAAATTCTCACGTTCATTTTTTAAAAACGGTTTTTCGTAGTTTAACAGGTATCCATAAACTTTGGCGTTAATTTCACCATTTTGGAGGTAATAATCCATTTTCAAATTATGATATTGATTGTCGATTTCAATTTGGTCGTTCTGCGGTTTTTCGGGATCGAGAAAGGTTCCGGGGAAAAACTCGATACCCGGTTTGCGCTGGCTAAATTGTCCAAAATAGTTTACGACAAAGCGGTCTGTTAACGGATAGTTAATTTCTCCAAGATAGGTTTGCGTTTCGAAGCTGCCTTGTTTGGCTTTTAGTTGAAGTGTTCTATCGAGGCTCTTTTTCGAAGTAACATTTACGACGCCGCCGAACGCCCCATTTCCCAGGAGCGTTAAATTAGCGCCTTTCAGCACCTCTATCTTTTCGACATTCTCAATCGGCACAATCGATAGATCTGCCGAGTTATCCAATCCCAGGTAATTGATCAAAATGCCATCGACGTAGACGTTAACTTCATCCGCGTTACTGCCGCGAATATTAATTCGCCGGCCACTCAACTCGTTTCCTTCAATTTTGACGGATGAAATTCCTTTTAAAATATCGCTCATCTCACTGCTGCCGCGAATTTCAATCGTCTGAAAGTCGATGGTTGTTTTGGAGTGGGGAATTTCCTGTTTTACCAGGTCGATTCGCTCTCCGCGCACTAAAACGGAGTCTTCCAACTCAATGCTCCGCGGTTCCAGCTTAATCGTGGATCTATCGGAAAATGATTTCACCGGAATCCGGTATTCGACATACCCCACAAAACTGACTACCAGCGTGTCATTTTCAATGTTCGATTTATATTCTAAAATGAACAGGCCATCCTCGTCAGTTGTTGTGCCTTCTTTTGATTGCGCGAAATAAACATCAGCCCCTTTTAAGGATAGCTCAGTGCGAGTATCGATAACCCGGCCGGTTAGTTTATTTTCCTGAGCCAATGCCCAATTCGAAATACTCCCCCAAATAAATAATAAAATGAATGCGTATCTGCTTGTTCTCATCGGTCTTCTCTTTTTTTATCGTCTATTATAAATAATTCGATTTATTAAATGGCAGCAGCAGAATGATAGAGCAGCTTTACATATCACCAAAATCTTCTGCCGGCCCAAAAAAGTTAATAATTTGGCAACGTAGGCCGGCTTTATCGATTGCCAGAACATTCCATGCCCGCCGTATAATTATTCTGTCATTATACCTCGGCGCAGTTACCCTATATTCAGCGGTATTTGCATCCAGGATGGCCGTTCGATTCATCACAACCGTATCCGGCTGCCGGAAACCGCCCAAATCGTTTTGGGCCTCTACCCAATAGGTACAAATCCAATACACTGTTTCAATGTCATCCACGCCCTGAAAATCTCGAATCGTTGTTTGAAATTTTTCAAGCTCAAACTCTGTGGTTTGTAATGGACTGGGTGCGCCAAAAGTCAGTTCGGCATTAAACTCACTGTCCGTTGGAAAAATCATAACCGAAGTGTCTAACGTGAAATACTTTTCATTGGTAATTGTTACCGGGATAAACCGGCCAAAATCTTCATCCGTGCCCAACAAATATTCTAAAGCAAACTCTCCCTGGTTAAAGGTAAGCGCGGTTTGACCTTCAAAGTTGACCAACGCTTCTTCTACCGGAACTCCTGAATCTTTGTCTGTAATACGGCCAGTAATCTGTACCGTTCTTCCAATTGCCTCGGCCTCGTAATCATAACCAAAAAATTTTTGAGTATCGCAGCCATTTAACATCATCAAAAAAATTACTATTGCTAAATACTTTTGTAACTGTTTGTACATCATCTGTTGCTTCGCCCCTTTGTTTAGTTTAGAGAAGTTACGTGCTTCCGTAAATTGTTGGCTACATGACTCAATTTAAGGATTCACCGGTATCCTAACAATAACCCAGAAGGGGCATTTTTAGGCCATAAACAACTACTCTTTTGGAGGATTACCCGTCATCGGTACAAATCGCACAGCGAGTTTGCGGGTTTGTTCGATTTTATCGTGAGATTTTTCGAGATAATACAACTGTCTCTTATACACATCTGACGCTGCCGACGAGCTTCTTGGGGTAGCTC